>UQXM01000169.1 GCA_900545035.1 uncultured Fusobacterium sp.
TCTATATTTTTAAATAAAAAGGCAGACGAAAAAATCTGCCTTAAAATATATTTTTTATTTTTAATTTATAACTGAGAAAAACTATTTTTTAAGTTTAACTCTCATTAATAAATCTCCGGCTTTTACATCTCCTGAAGCTACAACTTCTATTGCTTCAACCATGTCCATGCTTGTAATAATAACAGGAGTTTTTGTAGATTTAGCATTTTCTTTTATGTATTCTAAATCATACTCAATTAATTTATCTCCTTTTTTGGCACTTCCTGCGTCAGCAACTCTTTTTAATCCTTCGCTGTTTAATTTTACAGTATCTATTCCAAAGTGAACTATCATTTCAAGTCCGTTTGAAGCTTCAAGACTTACAGCGTGATTAGTTTCAAATATATCAATTTCTGCATCTATCGGAGCAAATATTGCACCTTCTGCCGGATCTATTGCACAACCGTCTCCTATCATTTTTTGAGCAAATGCCTCATCAGGAACTTCACTTAAAGGAATAACTTTTCCGTTAAGAGGAGAATAGATTTCAAACCATTCTTCTGTTTTTTTACCTTTTAAGAAATCAAAAAATCCCATTTTCTTATCTCCTTTACTGCTTTGTTAATTTTGTTAATATTCTCTGCCTTTATTATTCCATATTTGTAAAAATAAATCAAATAAATTTTTTAAAACTTTTTTTCTATTTGCTTCGTCTTAGTGTGTGAAAGAAAGAAAAATTTATTATTAATCTGTTATTTAAATAATTTTAAGGTATGGCTGACTAGGAGGTAATATTATGAATCCAAATATTTTTACTGAAAATTCAATCCTTGCAATCAATGATTCAAAGAGCCTGGCTATTAAATACAAACAGTCAAGCATCAAGGCCGAAATATTAGCCCTAGCTTTATTGACAAATAAAGAAGGATTAATACCGAGAGTTATTGAAAAAATGAATTTAAATCTGTCTTTTATTGTGGGAGAATTGGAAAGAGAAATTGAAAAATTCCCAAAAATAGAAGGAAACGGATTGGGAGATGTTTCACTTGATTCTGTTACAAACAGAGTTCTTGTGGAAGCTGAAGAAGAAATGAAAACTATGGGGGACTCTTATATAAGTGTTGAACATATTTTCATTGCTCTTTTAAAAGAATGCAGAACACTGCAAAGATTAGGAATTAATTTAAACCAATTTAAAGAGGCGATTAAAACAATCAGAGGAAATCAAAAAGTAGATTCTCAAAATCCGGAATCTAAATATGAAGTATTGCAAAAATACGCAAAGGATTTGGTAGAACTGGCAAGAGAGGGTAAAATAGACCCAATTATCGGAAGAGATTCTGAAATAAGAAGAACTATTCAGATTATTTCAAGAAGAACTAAAAATAACCCAATACTTATAGGTGAGCCCGGTGTTGGTAAAACTGCCATCGCAGAAGGACTTGCTCAAAGAATACTTAACGGCGATGTCCCTGAAAATCTGAAAGACAGAAAAATTTTCTCACTGGATATGGGAGCACTTATTGCAGGTGCTAAATACAGAGGAGAATTTGAAGAAAGATTAAAAGCTGTATTAAAAGAAGTACAGGCTTCCGAAGGAAAAATTATTCTGTTCATTGACGAAATTCACACAATAGTGGGAGCAGGAAAAACTGACGGAGCTATGGACGCAGGTAACTTATTAAAACCTATGCTTGCAAGAGGTGAAGTAAGAGTTATCGGTGCTACTACCATTGATGAATACAGAAAATATATCGAAAAAGACCCGGCTCTTGAAAGAAGATTCCAAACTGTTCTTGTAGACGAGCCTACTGTTGAAGATACTATTTCTGTATTAAGAGGTCTGAAAGAAAAATATGAAGTTTATCACGGAATAAGAATAAGCGACGGCGCAATAGTTTCTGCTGCTGTACTCAGCGACAGATATATTTCTGACAGATTTCTTCCTGACAAAGCTATCGATTTAATCGACGAAGCTGCTGCCATGATAAGAACAGAAATAGACTCAATGCCAAGTGAACTTGATGAACTTACAAGAAAATCTATGCAGCTGGAAATCGAGAGAGAAGCTTTGAAAAAAGAAGACGATGATGCTTCAAAAGAAAGACTGAAAGCCCTTGAAAAAGAACTTTCTGAAATTAACAGCAAAAAATCTGTTTTAAAATCTCAATGGGAAGTTGAAAAACAAGAAATTGAAAAAGTAAAACAACTGAAAGCGGAAATTGATAAAACAAAACTTGAAATAGAAAAAGCTGAAAGAAGTTATGATTTGGAAAAACTTGCCCAGCTGAAATACGGTAAACTTGCTTCTCTTGAAAAACAACTGAAAGAGCAGCAGGATATTTCGGACAAAAAATTTGATCATGCTCTTTTAAAACTTGAAGTAAGCGAAAATGAAATTGCAGATATCGTTTCTAAATGGACAGGTATTCCTGTGGCAAAACTTGTGGAAAGTGAAAAAGAAAAAATTCTTAATCTTGAAAAATCTCTTAATGAAAGAGTTATGGGACAAGAAGAAGCTGTAAAACTTGTTGCTGATACAATTTTAAGAGCAAGAGCCGGACTGAAAGATAAAAGAAGACCAATCGGTTCATTTATTTTCTTAGGACCGACAGGAGTGGGAAAAACTTATCTGGCAAAATCTCTGGCATATAATTTGTTTGATGATGAAGACAATATGATTAGAATTGACATGAGTGAATATATGGATAAATTCTCTGTTACAAGACTAATAGGTGCACCTCCGGGATATGTCGGATATGAAGAGGGAGGACAACTTACTGAAGCTGTAAGAAGAAAACCTTACTCTGTTGTTCTGTTTGATGAAATCGAAAAAGCTCATCCTGATGTATTCAATACTTTCTTACAAATTTTGGATGACGGAAGACTTACTGACGGACAGGGAAGAGTTGTGGATTTCAAAAATACTCTTATAATTATGACATCAAATATCGGAAGTTCACTTATCCTTGAAGACCCTGATTTAAGTGAAGAAACTAAAAAATCTGTAAACAATATGCTTAAACAAGGATTTAAACCTGAATTTCTAAACAGAATTGACGATATTATTATCTTCAAGAGCCTTTCTCTTGATTCTGTAAAAGATATTGTAAAACAATTATTAAAAGATACTCAGGAAAAATTAAAAGACAAATATATAAAACTGGAATTTACAAATGATGTAATCGATTATCTGGCTGTAAACTCTTATGATCCTCACTACGGAGCAAGACCTTTGAAAAGATTTATTCAAAAAGAAATCGAAACAGAACTTGCCAAAAAAGTATTGTCTAATGAAATCAAAGAAAAGGATACAGTGGTTGCAGAACTTTGTGATGACAAAATAAAATTTGTCGTAAAAAATGAAAATTAAAAATAATTTTTTTAAGCGGGAAGAGGGAACTTTTCTCGCTTTTAAATTGTTTTCTTCCGAAAATTTTTTTAAATTTTAAAAAAATTGTTGACATTATTTTCAAATGGGAGTATACTGACTTCAATAAAATAAAATACAAAACGAAGATAGAGGTTGCAGGTTTCAAGAGTAATTAAAAATATTAATCTTGTGCAGAGTTTTTAATGAAAGGGGAAAC
>UQXM01000170.1 GCA_900545035.1 uncultured Fusobacterium sp.
TTCATTAAAACACTATTTAAAACAAAAAGTAAGAATAACTTTAGGTCTTGTGGTTACATTTCTGATTACAGGAGCTTTTGCTTTTGCTGAGGGGACAGCAGAAAAGCCTGTGGAAGAAATGAATGATTTTGAAAAAGCTGAATATTATTTACAAGGAATTAATAACGAAAACAACAAATTATCAAAATTAATGAACAGCTTTAAAGATGTAACTAATGGAACAGAGGGAATTAAGCTGGACAAAGACAATAATAAAATAATTTTAGAAAAATTTAATAAAGGAAATGATATAGAAATAACTTTAAATAATGAAAATATTTCTGATGAGACAGCCAAAAATATAAAAACAGCTTTAGAAAACGGAGCAAATAATATAACTAATATAAATAATATAGGCGATAAAACTCTATCTAATGTAACAAATGACAGCATTATTTTATCTAATGAATACGGAACTAATGGAAATTCCATAAACAATGGTATTATATTTGCTAAAGGACAGACAATAGGTGAAAATCAAACAACTGTTAATAATGGAATTGTAGTATTTAACTTAATTGGACAAAATGTTTCCGGAAACTTTGGAACAGCAGTAAATAATGGTTTATTAATTTATAGTAAATCTGGAGTTGAACAAGGACAAGTTATAGGTTCAAAAGAAAAATCATCAATAATAAATAACGGTATTCTTATTAATGGTTATCAACATCTTAATGGTTCAAAAAAAGACAGCAAAGCATATAATTATGGTGTAATAGAAAATGGTTATCAAAGACTTAGCGGAACTTCATCTTCATATGCGTATAACTATGGAATAATAAAATCAGGAACAAATGTAGGACAAAATTTTAATGGAAATTCTTCATTTTCAACTTTAAAAAACTATGGTCTTATATTAGGTAATAAAGGTCAATCACTGACAGGAAAAAATAATACTGCTGAAAACTACGGAGTTATTGAGGGGACTAATGCCAATGGTAGTTGGTTATATGTAGAAGGACAAGAAAACAAAGGATTTAACTATGGTACTGTAATAAGTGGTACAGATATTATTACAAATGATAAAAATGGAAATGTTACAAATAAAGGGCTTGTATTTTTAACTAACCATGAAAAAGGAACAAATGATAATAAAATAAATGTCGGAACAAATCAAGGTATTCTTTTTGATAAAAACGGAGCGATTATAAACAGCGATGAAGTGGCAGAGTACAGCAACGGAAGTTCTGTAACAAATACTTTTACAGACGGCAAGTCAACTGCTTATTTAAACGGAACAGGAAATAAAATTACTGAAAATTTATCAGATAAGGTTATAGGAACAGTTGTAAAAAATGATATTTCTAATGCAGATGCTGTTATTAAAGCTGACAAAGATTTAGTTCTTACAGATACAGTTATTACAGGATATTTTGAAAATAACGGAACACTTCTTGATATGGGAGATAATGATTTAACACTTTTGGGAGATACTAAAATTGTTGCCTCAAGAGATGATTTCAGTTTAAATAATATTACAGCTCTTAAAATTAACGGAAATTTAAAAACTCTTGGCGGAGCTGAAGTGGCAGGAAAAATAGTCGGAAACGGAAATGTTATAAATGTTGCTGTTACAGATAACAGTATTTCTGCCAATATGAAAGAAGTTATTTTACAAAATGCAAAAGATGATGAGATAAAATATCTTAAAGGAGAAACAGACGAAGAAAAAGCAAAAAATAACTATACAGATATAACTTACTCTGATTTGACAACAGATAAAGTTACTCTTGATTTTTCTCAAACAGCAGCAGGAAAAGAAAATACAATCACATTTACAGATAATCTTTTGATAAAAGGTGAAAATGGAGTTGCTGTTGGAGTGGGAGAAAATTATAATGATAAAGATAATATAAATATCAATTTTTCTTCTCTTGACAGCGAAAAAGTAAAAGGAGATATAAAACTTGGCAGTGCTGATGATGATATTATTGTAGAGAAAAACGGAGAGTACAATCATATTATTGATATGGGAGCAGGAAATGATACTTTCACTGTAAACGGATTTGCTGACAGCATAACAAAAGCAGATAATCATAAAGAACTTGGAACATTTAACTATAAACTTGCAGGTGTTGAAACAATAACTCTTAAAGGAGACGGAATAACAGGAAATAACGGCTGGCATATTGGAAAAGAAGCGGAAATTGTTTCAAAAGGTGAAAACGGCACAAAACTTATAATAGATAATGAACAGCTTCATATTGATATGAATAACAATTACGGAAAAGGAG
Source organism: uncultured Fusobacterium sp. (assembly GCA_900545035.1). Taxonomy (GTDB): domain Bacteria; phylum Fusobacteriota; class Fusobacteriia; order Fusobacteriales; family Fusobacteriaceae; genus Fusobacterium_B. The sequence goes on from UQXM01000170.1 coordinate 2,274, forward strand.
ATGTTGTTACTTCTCTTGATAAACTTGCAGGAGAAAACGGAGCTAACGGTCTTGTGATTGAAACTTCAAAAGATGATACAGGAAAAGACACAGGTCTTGTTAAATTTACAGTGGGAGACGAATTTAATGTTTCCGACAAGAAATTCAGTGTGGCAGCTGATTATGATTTATCAAATGCAAATCTTGGAACTGCTGTAATATTTAAAGGAACAGGAGAAAACGGAGCTGTTGAACAAAATGAAAAGGGTGAAGTTGAACTTACAGTAAAAGAAGCATCTGAACTTGGTCTTTCAGGATATGAGGGAATTTACAGTGCTGTTCTTGGAGCTTTGAGCAGCAGTAAATATGATGAAATAAGAAATACTGTGAACTATGCTGATGAAAAAGATTTTGTTGAATTGATAGAGGGAGCAGGAAATACAGCAGAAGCTTTCTATACAACAGGATATGCAGTTACTAAAGATGTTACAGATACATATATGTCTGTGGTTGAAGATTTTGGAAGAAAAGCTGGAAAAGGAGAATGGATTGCCTACGGAAAATATGTAAATTCAGATACAGAATTTGACGGAGGAAAAGCTTCCAAAGGATATGACGGAGATATAACAGGTACTGTCGGTATGGTTGAATATGGTGTAAATGACACAACGTCATACGGAGTTGTATACGGACAAGGAGATACGGAAGTTGATATTGACTGCGGAGGAAAACTTGACGGAGACAACAGTTATTTTGGAGGTTATATAAAACACAGAACACAAAACGGTATTGATATAACAGGTAATATCGGATATACTAAGAGCGAACTTGATTTAAAACTTGTTACTGACACTAAATATCAGTCTATAATTACAGACGGAACTTCTGATTCCGATGCTCTTACATTCTCATTAAAAGCTAAAAAAGATTATAAATTGACAGATACTGTAAAATTACAGCCTACAGCGGGAGCAAGATATACTCTTGTAAATCAAGAGGCTGTTGAAAGTTCTGATGCAAATTTCAGAATGGACGAGCAGGATGTAACAATATTTGAGGGAATGTTCGGAGGAAGTTTGGTTAAAGAATTTGATATTTATAACGGAAAATTGGCTCTTTCTGTGGGAGCAGAATATGTACTTACAGATGTAAGCAAATCTGAAGATGCAAGATACAAACTTTATGATAAAGATGTAGAATTTATAGGAGAAGAAGATATTGCAGACAACAGAATAGAGGGACATATCGGAGCAGAATATATCCATGAAAACGGAGTAG
>UQXM01000171.1 GCA_900545035.1 uncultured Fusobacterium sp.
CCTACAGGTTGGGGAGGAAACAGCCAGGCAGCAGCTTTTCTTATCAAAGCAGGAGCTGCAATAATTGATAATATGCCTATATTATTTGCTGTTGGTGTTGCTTTCGGAATTTCAAGAGATAAAAACGGGGCTGCTGCACTTGCAGGACTTGTTGCTTTTGAAGTTGTTACTACTCTTCTTTCTGTCGGTGCTGTATCTCAAATGACTGGTGTTCCTGCTGATCAGGTTTCTCCTGCATTCGGAAAAATAAATAACCAGTTCGTAGGTATTCTTTGCGGAGTTATAGCCGGAGAACTTTATAACAGATTCCACTCTTTAGAACTTCCTAAGTTCTTGGCATTTTTCAGCGGAAAAAGATTTGTGCCAATTATCACATCTGTTGTAATGATTGTTGTTTCTTTCATATTATTATATGTATGGCCTGTTATTTACAGCGGACTTGTTGCTTTCGGAGAAGGAATTGCAAAACTTGGACCTGTGGGAGCAGGAATTTACGGATTCTTTAACAGATTGTTAATACCTGTTGGACTTCACCATGCTCTTAACTCTGTATTCTGGTTCAATGTTGCAGGAATTAATGACATCGGAAGATTCTGGGGAAATCCGGCAAATGCTTATGTTGACCTTCCGGCTGCAGTAGCAAATTCATATCATGTTGGAATGTATCAAGCAGGATTCTTCCCAATTATGATGTTCGGACTTTTAGGAGCTTGTCTTGCATTCATAAAAACAGCTAAACCTGAAAACAGAAATAAAATAAAATCTATTATGCTTGCAGCAGGATTTGCAAGTTTCTTTACAGGAGTTACAGAACCAATCGAATTTGCTTTCATGTTCGTTGCTCCCGGACTTTATGTAATCCATGCTGTATTAACAGGTATATCAGTATTCCTTGCTGCATCATTTAACTGGATGGCAGGATTTGGATTCTCAGCAGGATTTGTTGATTTCTTCTTATCACTTCAAAATCCAAATGCAAAAAGCCCTATGATGTTGATAGTTTTAGGATTAATATTCTTTGTTCTTTACTATGTGATATTCAGTATTGCTATTGCTAAATTCAATATCAAAACTCCTGGAAGAGAAGACGAAGTTGAAGCAGATGAAATGAATGCAAAACTTGGAAATAATTCTTACTCAGAACTTGCAGCAGCTCTTCTTCCATTACTTGGAGGAAAAGAAAATATTGTAAGTGTTGACAACTGTATTACAAGATTAAGACTTGAAGTTAAAGACAGCACACTTACTAAAGATGCTGAAATCAAGAAAATATTTACAGGAGTATTAAAACCAAGCAAAACAAATGTACAAGTTATAGTTGGTACAGAAGTTCAGTTTGTTGCCGATGAATTAAAAAAATTGGTATAGAAAAAGTTAAATAAAGCATATTAAAAGAGCTTATTCGGGATTTTAAAAATCTTGGGATAAGCTCTTTTTACAATTAAAATTCAATAATATTTCCTGTGTTGTTATAAATGAAATCGGGATTGTATTGTTTCAATTTTTCGATGAAATGTTCTCCTGTACAATGGGAAACACCGAAAAATCTTATATTATTTTTTATAAAATAGTCAAGAACTTTATCCATTCTTTCATCAGATGCTTTGGAAAGATGAAGTCCTCCCACAATTCCATAGATATTTTTGTTTGTACGGTTTTTAATAGTTTCTGTAATATTGGCAATGCCTATATGTGAACATCCGCAGATAATAATCAGCCCTTTTGGAGTATCTGCAGTTACTGCAATTTCATCTTCCATATTGTCAAGAATATAGTCATCATAAATTTTTCTGAAATAATAACGGACAGGAGTTTCAAAATCGTTTGTCTGCTTAAAATTTGTGTGCAGAGTGATATTTTTTGAAAGTTTATATTCGTTTCCTTCAATATAGTGAATTTTCACTCCGGAATTTTCTATATATTTTTTATCGAAATTATTTCCCAAAAATTCATGGATAAGCTCTGTTATTTTATGTTTTTCTTCAAAAAAAGATGGAGTAATGTGCAAAGTAAAATTATTTGAACATTTTTCAATAAAAGTTTTTACTCCTCCTGTGTGGTCAAAATGGCTGTGACTTAAAACCATATTGTGTATATTTTTTAAATCAATTCCCATTTTTTCAGCATTTTCTAAAAATTTTCCTGTTTTCCCCGTATCAAAAATGAAGCTGAAATCATTATCTTGGATAAGAAGAGAAAGTCCGAATTCTCCCTCAAGAGAACAGCCGTTTTTATTTTCAATAAGAGTTGTTATTTTTATTCCCATTTATAAAATCCTCCTTTTTTATTAATTATATCTCATTTATGTTTTTATCACAACAGAACTGTATAAATAAAATCTGAAATATGGTAAAATATTAAAGGTATAAAAGATTGAACATAAATATATTAAATTATAAAGGAGTAAAATTATGGAGAAAATAATTGGATTTATCGGAGCCGGAAATATGGGGCAGGCTATGGCGGGAGGAATTATTTCTTCCAAAACAGCTAAACCTGAAAATATAATTTTTTCGGATACATCAAATGAAAAATTGAAAAAAGTATATGAAAAATATGGTGTAAAAACTTCAAATTCAAATATACTTTCAGCAACAATGGCAGACATTATTGTGCTGTCTGTAAAACCAAATATATATCAAGCTGTTATTGATGAGATAAAAGACTATATAAAGCCTGAAACTTTAGTGATTACAATAGCAGCAGGAATAACTCTTGAAAAAGCAGAAAAAATGTTTGGGAAAGATATAAAAATAGTGAGAACAATGCCCAATACACCTGCAATGGTAGGAGAAGGAATGACAGCAGTTGTACCGAATAAATTGGTAACAGACGGAGAACTTCAAGAAGTTATGGAGATTTTAAACAGTTTTGGAAAAGCGGAGATTGTAGAGGAAAAACTTATTGATTCGGTAATAGCTGTAAGCGGCTCATCTCCTGCCTATGTATATATGATGATTGAGGCAATGGCAGATGCAGCTGTTGCAGGAGGAATGACAAGAGAAAAGGCTTATAAATTTGCAGCACAGGCTGTGTACGGCAGTGCCAAAATGGTTCTTGAAACAGGTATGCATCCGGGAGAACTGAAAGATATGGTCTGCTCTCCTGCAGGAACAACGATTGAAGCTGTAGCTGCTTTGGAAGAATATGGTTTCAGAAATGCAGTTATAAAAGCAATGAAAATTTGTGAAAAAAAATCCAAAGAGATGTCATCAAAATAAAAAATTTTTAGATATTTTTTAACAGTCCGATAAAATAATAATTTTTATTAAATTTTTTATTACAAAACTTTTTTTCTCAAAATAAAAAGGGGCTGTTGCATTTATAAGTTTGCAACAGTCCCTTTTACAACTATTTATTATTTATTATTTTATTTTGGTGATCTTTTGATATATCCATCATCATTTGAATAAATTTTTTATACGATTCAATATATTTTTCTTCAGTAATATAAGCTGAATTTTTTTCGATAACCTGTCTCTCTCTGCTGC
>UQXM01000172.1 GCA_900545035.1 uncultured Fusobacterium sp.
ATCTATTCCTACTCCGTTTTCATGGATATATTCTGCTCCGATATGTCCCTCTATTTTGTTGTCTGCAATATCTTCTTCATCAAGAAGAGTTATTTCTTTTTCATATAATGTATATCTTCCATCGTCTGATTTGCTCACTTCTGTAAGTACAAACTCTGCTCCTGCCATTAAAGACAATGTTCCGTTAGAAATATTGAAATCTTTTATTATATTTCCTCCGAAAGCTCCTTCAAATATTGTTACATCTTGTTCATCTATTCTAAAGTTTGCATCTCTGCTTTCTACTGCGTCCTGATTGATTAAGCTGTATCTTGCACTTACAACAGGCTGTAATCTTACACTGTCAGATACTTTATAATCTTTTGTTCCTTTTAATGCAAATGTAAGAGCATCACTATCAGAACTTCCGCTTGTAATCATATTATAGATTGAAGCTGATGTTGCAAGGTCAAGATCCAAATCACTCTTAGTATATCCGACATTAGCTGTTAAATCTATTCCTGTCTGTGTTCTGTGTTTCATATAAACACCTGCATAAGTGTTGTCTCCGTCAAGTTTTCCTCCGCCTTGGATATCAACTTCTGTATCTCCTTGTCCGTATACAATTCCGTATGATGTTGTGTCATTTACACCGTATTCAACCATACCGACAGTACCTGTAATATCTCCGTCATATCCTTTGGAAGCTTTTCCTCCGTCAAATTCTGTATCTGAATTTACATATTTTCCGTAGGCAATCCATTCTCCTTTTCCAGCTTTTCTTCCAAAATCTTCAACCACAGACATATATGTATCTGTAACATCTTTAGTAACTGCATATCCTGTTGTATAGAAAGCAGAAGCTGTATCATCAACTTTTTTTACTTCATTTACAAGAGCATCAGCATTTGAATAGTTTACAATATCTCTTAAATTATCATCTTTAGATATATAACCAATCATTGCGTCATAAATTCCTTTATAGTTTGCAAGAGTTTCTCCATTGCTGTTTTTAACTTCAGAAGCTTCTTTAACAGATAAAACAATATCTCCGTTTTTATCCACTTCTGTATTAAATATTGAAGCTCCGTATACTTCTGTTGTTTTTGTTACTTCTGTTTCCTGTCCGTCTTTTTCAACTTTTGTAGTGTAATCTCCAAGTTTATAGTTAGTGTCAATTACAAATTTATCTCCAACATTTACACTGAAATCTTTTCCAAGAATATATTTTATTCCCTTTGTTGCAGATACTGTGAAATCAGTTCCTTTATCCACAATATTATCCAAGTCAGTAGTAACTTTTCCTGTATTGTTGTTCATTTCCACATATAATTTTCCTTTTGTAACATTTAAAGAAGTTTGGTTATTTGCTTTGCTGTTGCTGCCAAATCCTAATTTTCCTTTTCCTATATACCAGTTTCCGCCACCTAAATTTAACTCTTCTGTATTCATCAAATCATAATCAAAAGTATTTCCTGCTTCTTTTTTATAAACAGTTTCTTCAGCTTTGGCTCTTTCCAGACTTAAACTGTCTGTTCCTTCTCCAAGATTTATTGTTTTATCGTAAATATTATTGCTGTTAATTGCAACATTATCATCAGAAGCACCAAGAGTAATATTTCCTCCGATATTTTCTATTTCAGAAATTTCAAGTTCTAAATTATTTCCTGCTGTTATATCTTTTCCGTCAATGCCATTTTTGATAACAACATTTTCTCCCAGAACAATTTTATTTGTTTCTCCCTCTGCTGTTATTCCAAAATTAATTTTAAAATCTTCTGTTTCTGTATTTGTAAATTTAATATTTGTGTAGTTATCTTCTGCTTTGACAACACCATTTGAAACAAGACTTTCATCAGCATTTGATATTAAAATAGTTTTCACTTGTCTGTCTGCTTCTTCTTTTGCTATTTTTTTGCCCTCATCATCTTTTCCGCCGTTACCTGCTGTCAGTCCTATTCCTGCTTCTTCTCCAACAACACTTCCCACAATCTGAGCATTTCCCACAATATCCAAGATAGCTCCGTTTGAAAGTTTAACAGCTGTTACATCTTCTCCTGTAAGTCCTTTGTCTTTAAGAGCTGTAATAACTGTATCTCCTGCTATTGTAAATTTTTCTCCTGCCTGAATATCAAGAAGAGTTCCTTTATTTTTAAAATATCCTGTAACAGTAGTGTTTATAAGATTCAAACTTTCATTTTTATCATTTTTGTAAGTGAACACTGCTTTATTTGAAAAATCATCTGTAATAACAGCATTCAGATTTTTATCTGTCAGATTTTCTGTAATTGCTGTACTTCCGTTTTTGATAAATCCGCTTGTTTTTCCTGTTTCGCTGCTGTTTGTTATTGTATCTCCGTCTTTAAATTCTGTAACATTTTTATTTATTCCGTCTTTATCAATAACTTCATATTTACTGTTTAGTATAACCCCGTTATTTGTAAAATTATCTGTAATGTTATCTCCGTTTATTACAAGTATACTGTTATTAACAACATTTTCTTTGTTGCTTGCTTCATTGCTGAAAATTCCTGTTCCTGTTTCATTGATAATAACTCCGTCATTATATGCTTTTGCATTGTCTTTTACTTCTACAAGAGAATTGTTTTTACCTGTGATAATTCCAAAGTTATATGCACTGTTTGTTTCTCCTGTAACAGATTGAGCAAATTTATCAGCATTTTCTGCTGTAATAAGTCCATAGTTTCTAATTTCAGAATTTGTTACAACCCAATTATTTTTAATAAAAATTTCTTGTCCATTTCCATTTTTAGAATTAATTACTCCATAGTTAAATGCTGTGTTGTAATCTCCTTTTGCCAAGCTTTGTCCTGAACCTTCACTATAAACATAACCATAGTTATATACTTGAGTTTCTTTTGCATCACTTCCAACATATTGAGCTGATCCATTTTTATTTGTAGATATTATTAATCCTGTATTTTCTATAATATTTTTCTTTCCAGAAAGAATTCTTTGTGCTCCACTTTCAACACCTGCACCCGAAATAATAATACCATGATTATATAATTTTCCACCCCATATATATTGCCCAAAACTATCTGCCATAATAATTCCTTTATTAATAAAAGTACCATTTACTCCTGATGTTTCTTGTCCTGCTTTACCTGTTAATATTCCTGTATTAGTTTTAGGTGATTTATCTTTACCATTTGTTCCTAAATCTATAACACTTAATTCTTCTGATAAAGCTCCGTTTTCTAAAAGCTCTTTTGTAACTTTCGAAATCATATTGTTAGAAATATTTGAAATTGTATCTTCTTTCCCGTCCCCTGTTGTATCAAATCCTGAAAAACCGATATCTCCGTTTTCAGCAACTGTTATTGTATATTTTCCTGTACTGTCTTTATATTCTCCTGCTTTAATATTACTTTTTCCCAGTCCGTCTAAATAATATTCAGCTTTTTCAAAATCATTCATTTCTTCCACAGGCTTTTCTGCT
>UQXM01000173.1 GCA_900545035.1 uncultured Fusobacterium sp.
GCAATTACTTCTATTATTATGGGTATTGTTACAAACAGACCTTTTGTTCTTGGACCGGGACTTGGAAGTGTGGGAGTGTATGCTGTTACAATGATAGGAATAGAAAAAATATCTCCTGCTGTGGCTTCGGGAGTAATTTTCTGGGAGGGAATTATATTTGTTCTTATATCTTTCATTGGATTGAGAGATTTGATTGTAAAAATTATACCTCAAAGTATAAAAATTTCAATCAGTGCAGGTATCGGACTTTTCATCGCTCTTCTTGGATTTAAAAACGCCGGAATCATTGTAGCAAATGCAAAGAAAAATGTTCTTATGTTCGGCGACCTTACTTCTTCTGCAGCCATTCTTGCTGTAATAGGATTTATTATTCTTCTTATTCTTGAAATCAGAAAAATTAAAGGCGGAGTAATTCTTGCTATTATTATTACAACAATCATCGGAATACCTATGGGAATAACAAAAATTCCTGAATCATTTTTCAGAATGCCGGGAAGCCCTGCAAATATGATTTTAAATATTGATGTAATGGGAGCTTTAGACCCTAAATTTATACCATTCCTTTTTGCTCTTTTTATTCCTGACTTTTTTTCGACTTTTGGAACTGTAATCGGAGTAGGAGCAAAAGCAGGACTTCTTGACAAAGACGGAAATCTTCCTGAAATTGAAAAATGTTTCTATGTAGATTCTCTTTCAACAGTTTTCGGAAGCCTTTTCTGCATTCCTTGTATGACAACATATTTGGAATCTGCCAGCGGAGTTGAAGCAGGAGGAAAGACAGGACTTACAGCTGTGTTTACTTCAATCGTATTTCTTTTGGTATTTTTAATAACACCTCTTGCTCTTATGATTCCGTCAGCTGCCACTGCTCCTGCACTTATTCTTATTGGAATAAAAATGCTGAGCGGAATGAGAAATGTAAATTATGAGGATCAGACAGAAGCTATTCCTGCATTTTTATCAGTAGCACTTACAATATTTACATTTAATGTTGCAAACGGAATAGCTGCTGCTATAATTGTATATGTAATTTTAAAAGTTGCAAGCGGAAGAAAAAGAGAAATTCCAAAAGCTATGTATCCTTTTGCTCTTTTATTATGTTATTATTTCTATACTTTAACAATCTAAAAATCAGAAAGAGGGACAGAATGAAAATTGATTTGTTGATAAAAAATGCAAAAGTTTATAATTCTTATCTGAAAAAATTCAGAGAAGCTGATGTGGCTGTTCTTGGAGGAAAATTTCTTCATATAGATACAAAACATTCTGAAAATTTTCAAGCTGAAAAAATAATTGATGCAAACGGGAAATATATGATGCCCGGACTTATAGATATTCATATGCACATTGAAAGTTCTATGATGACTCCGGCACCTTTCTGTCATCATCTGGCAGAAAACGGAGTTACCACTATTGTGGCAGAGCCTCATGAAATTGCAAATGTTTTTGGAAAAAGAGGAATTGATTCCATGATTGAAGCTGCTGAAAATATTCAGACAAGTGTTTTTTACGGAATCCCAAGCAGTGTACCGTCAACTTCCGAAGAGCTTGAAACAACGGGAGCAGTTATAGACTGTGAAGAGATGAAAAAAATTGCGGAAAATCCGAATGTCATCTGTGTTGGAGAGGTTATGAATTACAGAAAAGTAATTGTTGACAATTCTTTGGAAATCTGTAAATTTATAGAATATGTAAAATCAGAAAAACCTCATTATTATGCAATAGAAGGACATTGTCCGAAACTTCTTGATTTGGAGCTTTCAAAATTTCTTTATCTGGGAATAAACGGCGACCATACAGAGCATACTATGGAAGAATTTATTCAGAGATTTGAAAACGGAATGTTTGTTGAAATACAAGAAAAATCTGTCAGCAAAGAACTTTTTGATTATATAAAAGCAAATAATCTTTACGAACATTTTTCTTTCGTAACAGATGATGTTATGGCTGATACTTTCTTGGAAGAGGGACATCTGAACTCTGTTTTGAAAAAATCTGTTAAAGCAGGTTTAAAAATAGAAGATGCCATATATGCCGCAACATTTACTCCTGCAAGAAGAATGAATCTTCACGACAGAGGAGCTGTTGCTCCCGGAAAAAAAGCCGACTTTATATTGGTTGATGACTTGGAGAAATTCAATATCACAAATACTTACATAGACGGACAGGAAATATATAGCTGCGATAATAAAAAAGAATATACTTCGTTATCTTACAAATTCCCTGAAGATTTTTATCATAGTGTAAAAGTAAAAAATATTACAGCAGAAGATTTAAAAATTTCTGTTGATAAAAATTCTGATGAAGTTATGTGCAGAATTATCGAAGTGAAAGACGGAAGCACAAGAACTTCTGAACTTATAAAACCTGTAAAAGTAAAAAATGGTTTTCTTGATTGGGAAAACAGTGAGTATTGTCTTATTGCTGTATTTGAGAGACACGGAAAAAATCAAAATATCGGGCTTGGACTTGTAACAGGGGACTGCATAAAAAAAGGAGCTGTTGCTGCAACTTATGCTCATGATCACCACAATCTTATGGTTATCGGAAAAACTGTCAAAGATATTATAAAAGCTGCAAACAGAATTATAGAAATTCAAGGAGGAATATGTGCTGTTGAAAACGGACAGATAAAAGCAGAAGTTCCTCTTCCTGTGGCAGGAATTTTATCTGAAAAAAGTGTGCAGAAACTTGGAATAGAAGTAAAAGAATTGAGAAAAGCTATGACTGAATTGGGGTATAAACACTATAATCCTATAATGTCTTTGTGTACTCTTTCTCTTCCTGTATCTCCCGCATTGAAAATTACCGATAAGGGACTTATTGATGTAACAAATTCACAAATAGTATCATTAGTGATATAAAAATTTCTAAAAAAATATCTGCTGTTAATATTTTTTCACAGCAGATATTTTTATTATTATAACTTAGCTCTTAATAAATTAAGTCCCAGAATAATGAAAATTGAACCTGATATTTTATTCACAGCTTTTGAAAATCCTTTTCTTTTTTTCAAAAATTCTGCCATTACAGAAGCAAACAGTGAAAGCACCATTCCCCATAATGTTGAACACATAAAAGATGTCAGTCCCAAAAGAATAAATGAAAAAGCTCCATAATTATGTTCCGGATTTACAAACTGGGGAAGCACTGCAAGAAAAAACAAAGCAACTTTTGGATTTAAAACATTTGTAATCATTCCCTGAAAATATGCTTTTTTAAAAGTTCCTTTTGCTGATTTTATGTCATCGGCAAGTACAGAATTTTTTGATTTTACAGCTTTATTTAGCTCTTTTACAAGTTCAAATATAGCTCCAAG
>UQXM01000174.1 GCA_900545035.1 uncultured Fusobacterium sp.
CTTTTCTAAAAAGTTCTTTATATATTTTATCATAAAAATAAAATATTTAACAGAAGAAAAAGGAAGAGCGAAAAAAGTGCATATAAATAAACAATATATTAGAATCATACATAAATTTATGGTATAATACTGTTACAGAGCATAAAATATAAATAAATTTTTTATTTTTATAAATTGAGAGGTGCAGAATGGATTATAAAATTGATTTACATGTTCACAGTAATACAAATCCTCATGTATTCAGTACAATAAAAGAAAATGCTGATTATGCAGCCGAAACAGGAATGAAAGTGATAGCGATAACAAATCACGGTCCTGCCCTTGAGGATACTCCTCACTGGTGGCAGCTTATAAATATAAGAATTGTTCCTGAGTATATAAAAGGAGTAAGAATTTTAAAAGGTGTGGAAGCAAATATTGTGGGAGAAACAGGAGAACTGGATATTAATCAAAGTATATACAGACTTATGGATATAATTTTGGCAGGCTTTCATGGAAATCATCTTTATCCCAAAAATCAGGACAGAGAAAAAAATACAAGAGCTGCTGTAAATCTTATTAAAAGTCAAAAAGCTGATGTTCTTGTTCATTTGGGAAATCCAGAATTTCCGATTGACTATGAATTGGTAGCAAAAACAGCAAAAGAATATAATGTAGCATTGGAACTTAACAACAGTTCATTGGGAGGAACAAGAAAAGGTTCTGAAAAAACTTGCAGAGAATTGGCAAAATTTGCAAAAAAATATGGATGTTATATTTGTATAAATACAGATTCTCATTATTGTGCGCAGATAGGGCATACCCCTCTTGCCGGAGAAATAGCAGAAGAAATAAATTATCCTCAGGAACTTATTTTAAACAGTTCGGAAGATGTACTTTATAAGTTTTTGGAACTTAGAAAAGCTTTAAGACCAAAAGAGATTTATGATAATTATATAGAAAATTATTATCCTGTACCAAAATCTATGAAATAGTTGAAGAATACCTTGGAAAAATAGTATAATATTAAAAGTGATACCAAATAATGAATTAAAATTTGAAAATTAATCAGGAGGATTTATGAAAGATAATAGAGTTTGCAGTCTTTTAGGAATAAAATATCCTATTATTCAGGGAGCAATGGCTTGGATAGCTGACGGAAACCTTGCAGGACATGTTTCGAAAGAGGGAGGGCTTGGAATAATAGCCGGTGGAGGAATGCCTCTGGACATTTTAAGAGCTGAAATCAGAAAAGCGAAAGCAATCACTTCAAATCCCTTTGGTGTAAATCTTATGCTTATGATGCCGAATGTCGGGGAGCAGATAGATATCTGCATAGAAGAGGGGGTAAAAGTAGTTACAACTGGAGCCGGAAATCCCGGAATATATATGGAGAAACTGAAAGCAGCAGGAATAAAAGTAATCCCTGTTGTAGCATCTGTGGCTCTTGCAAAAAGAATGGAAAAAATCGGAGCTGATGCTCTTGTTGCAGAAGGAATGGAAGCGGGAGGACATATTGGTGAAATAACAACTATGGCTCTTGTTCCTCAAATTGCAGAAGCAGTGTCAATTCCTGTTATAGCAGCAGGAGGAGTGGGAGGAGGAAAACAATTCCTTGCAGCTTTTGCTCTTGGTGCAGAAGGAGTTCAGGTAGGAACAAAATTTATTGTTGCAGATGAGTGTAATGTTCATGATAATTATAAAGAAGCTATTATAAAAGCTAAAGACAGATCAACTGTTGCAACGGGAAATTATACAGGACACCCTGTAAGAGTCATTGAAAATAAACTTGCAAAAGAAATGCTTGAAATGGAAAAACACGGAGCAACTGTTGAAGAACTTGAAAAACTTGGAACAGGAAAATTAAGATTGGCAGCTGTGGATGGAGATGTAAAAGAAGGAAGTGTTATGTCAGGACAGGTTGCAAGCATGGTAACTAAAAGAGAACCTGTAAAAGATATTATTGAAGGGCTTATGAGGGATTTGGAAACAGCAGAGAAAAATCTTTTCAGTTATTTTAATAAATAAAATTTAATATAAAAACTAGAGAGTGGGAACTTCAAAAATTCCCACTCTCTTTTGGTATTATTATTCAGCAAAATAATTTTTTAATTCTTCCGCTTTGTTAAGTTCTTCCCATGGAAGCTTGATATCTGTTCTTCCAATGTGTCCGAATGCTGCAAGGTCTTGATATTTAAATTCGCAGCTTCTTAATTTTAAAGCTTTTTCTATTCCTCTAGGTGTTAAATCAAATATTTTTTTAACAGCATTTTCAAGTTCAATTACATCAACTTTTTCTGTTCCGAAAGTTTCAACTTTTACTGATGTAGGTTCTGCAACTCCGATTGCATAAGATAATTGAACTTCACATTTATCAGCAAGGTCTGCTGCAACTATATTTTTTGCTACCCATCTTGCAGCATAAGCAGCTGAACGATCAACTTTTGAAGGGTCTTTTCCAGAAAAAGCTCCTCCTCCGTGTCTGAAATAACCTCCATAAGTATCAACTATAATTTTTCTTCCTGTAAGTCCTGTATCTCCGTGAGGTCCTCCAATTTCAAATCTTCCTGTCGGATTGATATGAATTTTTTTAACATCTTCAAAGTTTAGACTGTATCTTGCAAGAACAGGTTTTATAACAAATTCTTTTACATCGTGATGAATTTGTTCTTGAGTGACAAACGGATTATGTTGTACAGAAACAACGATTGTATCCACAAACTGCACTTTTCCATTTCTATCATATGCAAGGGTAACTTGTGATTTTGCATCAGGTCTTGCCCAAGAAAGAGTACTGTTTCTTGTAAGTTTTGTAAGTTCTACAAGAATTTCTCTTGCAAGAACAAGTGCAAGAGGCATAAGTTCAGGAGTTTCTTTTACAGCTCCTCCAAACATAATTCCCTGATCTCCTGCTCCTCCGGCGTCAACTCCCATAGCAATATCAGGTGATTGAGAGTGAATAGCATTTAATACTCCACAATCAGAGTCGAATCCCATTCCTGGCTTATATCCTATTTCATCTATTTTTTTTCTTACAATATCCTGAATATCAACATAAGTTTTGGTAGTGATTTCTCCTCCTACAATAACCTGACCTGTTGTACAAAAAACTTCGCAGGCAACTCTTGAATCAGGATCGTTTGCAAGACATGCGTCAAGCACTGCATCGGATATCTGATCTGAAACTTTGTCAGGGTGTCCCGGTGATACAAATTCAGAAGTAAAGTATGTTAAATTTTCCATTTTTAAAAAATCCTCCTAAGTAATAAATACAAAATATTAAAAATATAATTTAAGAAATAAAAAATCCCTTTCATCATAA
>UQXM01000175.1 GCA_900545035.1 uncultured Fusobacterium sp.
ATAACTGTGAAAATAAAAACCAATAGAGATAACTATTGGCTTATAAAATCAAATCTATGCTCATGGGAATAAATTTATTCCCAATCTTTACAAATGAAGTCAAAGTTATTATTCAGCCATACCAAAAGAATGGATAATTATTCTGTTTGTATAAAATTACCTATTCCTTTCTCTCCTTATGATTGATAACATTTTTTCCTCCAAGATAAATTCTTTTATATTAAAATTATATTAACAAATAAATATACAAAAGTCAATTAAAATTTAAAAATAATTAATATTTTTTCAATTTGCTTTATAATTTTTCCAATTCTTTTGTAATTGTTTTCAACATTTCATCAGAAAGTTTTAAAGGCTTAATTATTTCTCTGTCTGCAAGTTCAAGATTGTTATTTATCTCTTCAAGTTGTTTTATAAAAGCTTTTGAAACAACAGAAATAAACTTGGATATTTTTTTCTTTTGGTAAAATTCCTGCATTGCTTCAATATATTTCTTTTTATCTCTTGAGTTACTTCTTAAAACTAAATAAAAAGGAACATCGTCATATAAAAATGCAAGATTTAATATAATTCTTGAAAGTCTGCCGTTGCAATCTCCAAAAGGATGTATTTTTATAAATTTTGCAACAAATATCATAACTTGAAGATACATATTTTTGTTTTCTTTTAAAGCTTTCAAAAGAATCGTAAGAGCATTTTCAACAGCTTCAGAAATCAGAGAAGGCTGTAAAAATATCGTGTCCATATCAATATAAGCACCGTCCGCTCTATACTCTCCGGGTTTGCCATTGTTATTATTCTCAAGTCCTCTGCTTAAAAATTCGTGATATTGTTTAAGATTAGCAGAACAAAAAACATCTGCATAATTTTTTACTTCTTCTTTAACATCTCTGAAAATAGCATCTATTATAGACATTACAGTCAAATGATTTAAAGTAGTAGTAAATTCCTTTTTTTTATTTTTATAAAGAACTAATTTGCTGTCATGATAATCTGTAATATCTAAATTATCTGTCAATTTTTTTAATTTTTCAGCTATTCCTTTAGCTAAAATTTTTCCTTTTTCATCAATAATTTCTTTATTTTCAAGTTCAAATAAAGCAGGTTGCAATATTTCAGAAAATAATCTTTTAGTACCTGTTAAATCAAGTCCCTCATTTTCGATTGTATTACTTTCAAAAACCATTCTAATCATTGTTTCTGTTCTGTAATCTTTAAAAAAAGTATCTAAATCTTTTCTTTCCTTAATTGCTTTTATATATTCCAACATTAAAATAAAATCGCTTTTATAATTTTCCCACCATGACATATTAACCATCTCCTTCGATTTATTTTATCACAAGTGGAATATTAAAACAAATAATTAAAATCTGTTCCTCCTCCGATTTTTTATTTTATTTTGTTTTCATAAACCAAAAATAATGGTAGAATAATATCAGAAAATAAAAACACGGAGGAATGATTTATGAAACTGGTGGTATCTGATTTAGACGGAACACTTCTTAACCAAAACAGCCGGATATCTGAAGAAACAAGAGACGCTGTACAAAAACTTTCCCAAAAAGGTGTGGATTTTGCAATAGCCACAGGAAGAGGGATAGGTTCTATAAAAGAATTTAAAAAAATTCTGGGACAAGATGTTTATGCAATCTGCAACAACGGTGCAAATATTTACGATAAAAATGAAAATCTTATTTTTGAAAGAGTTATGGACGAAAATCTCGTAAAAAAAATAATTATGTTTTTCAGGGAAAACAATGTGTCTTACAACGGCTTCAGACACGGAGATATTTTTACCGATGAGGGAACAAAAGAATCTATTGTTACTCTTGAAACAGGATATAATCTTGTTCAGCTTAAAAATGCTGTAAAATTTCCCGAAATGACAAAAATAATTGTAAAAAATGACCCTGAATATATAAAATCTCTTTGTGAAAAAATGAGAGAAAAATTTTCAGATGTTGTGGATATCACAATTTCACAGCCCAGATGTCTTGATATCGTTCATAAAGACTGTAGTAAAGGAAAAGGAATTAAAATGATTTCTCAAAAACTTAATATTCCTCTTACTGAAATTATGGCTTTTGGAGACGGCGAAAATGATTTTGATATGCTTCAGGCTGTCGGACACCCTGTTGTTATGGAGAACGGACTGGATATATTAAAAGCACAGATTAAGAACAAAGCTCCAAAAAATACAGAAAACGGCGTGGCTCTGTATCTTGAAAAATATTTTAATTTATAAACTTTATAAATTAAATCTATATCTATTTTTTAAAATAAATTGCAGTTTCTTAAAAAATAATTTATAATCTGATTGAGGCATTTTATTAAGTAACGGAGGTTTTGTCTTATGGGGATATTGGACGGGATTTTTAAAGATAAAGATAATCACTCTGATAAAGAGATTGAAGCATTAAATCTGATAATAAAAGAAAAAGAATTAGAGATACAAAAACTGAAAATCGAAACAAACACTATGAGAGAAACATATATGTCGCCGAAACAACTGGAGCTTTTGGAAAAAAATCTGAAATCTCTGAGAGAAGAAAACAACAGGCTGAAAAAAGAAAAAGAGGAAATGAACGAAAAAATAAAATCTCTTGAAAAAAATTCTGAAAAAAAAGAGGAGATAAAATCTTTTTCTTTAGATAAATTTTCATACAAACTTTCTGTTGAAGATTTTTTCTCAACTGCAAAATTTAATTTTGTGAAAGAATTTCTGGCAGGACAAAATATCCTGTTTGTACAGGATATGGAAAATATTGTCTCTTCTCCTGACTTTGCCAAAGTGAAAAATTCTGCCGCAGCAGTTAAAAAATATTCTGCTTTCCATAAAAACAAAGAGGTTGCATGGGACAACAGAGTTCAGCTGTGCAAGGGAGACAGAATACAAAAAGTATTTAAAAAAAGCAGAAAGTTTGTAAATTATCTTTCTGACAATAATATAGAATTTATGGATGATATGACAGATTTTAATTTTGACGAACTGGCTGTCAAAGGCGGATTTACGAGAGCTATGGTATCGGAATTAAAAAATATGACAGACGAATATTTTAAAACATACAAAACAGTATAGGTGATTAAAAATGAAAAACATTCTGGTGGGTGTATGCGGAGGAATTGCTGCATACAAAACTGCAAACATAATTTCAAAATTAAAGAAAAACGGACATAATGTAAAAGTTATTATGACTGAAAATGCCACAAAAATTATAACTCCT
>UQXM01000176.1 GCA_900545035.1 uncultured Fusobacterium sp.
GGTTACTTTTTTAATTACAGGAGCAGTTGGATTTGCTAAAGAAAATATTATGCCAGAAATTTCTGAAAAAGCTAAAAGTATAGTAAATACAGAACAAATAGAAGAATTTATAAAAAATAGTAATAATCCTACAAAAAATTTTATTGATGATATGGATGAAATAAATGAGGAAATAAAAAAAGAGTACAAAGAAAATTTTGATTCTGGGAATAAAGATATTGCAGAAAAAACTGTAATAGATAAAACTAACTATAGTAATATTGTAATAAATGCTTCTTCTGCGGGAATGAAAGCTCAAAATATATCAGTGTATAATTTTGGTGTTATAGGTTCTGAGTATGAAAAGAATCTTCAATCAGGAATGGAAGTTGCAGCAGAAGGACTATCTGCATATAACTATGGTATTATAGATGGAAAATATACAAATGGGCAATTAGTAAATACCAATGATGGAAAAGTATTTAACTATGGTGTCATAAAATTAGGAAAAAATGGAGCTTTACAAACAATAGGAAGAGATAAAAAAACAGGAGAGATATATAACTATGGTATTTTAACAGATGAATATAATTCATTTGTTCAAAATATAACAACAAACGGAAGTGGAAAATTATATAATTACGGCTTTATTTTAACTAACGGAACTGCTCAAAATTTATCTAATGCTGGTGTAAAAGATAGTTATGCTTATAATTATGGTATTATAGAGTTAAATGGAGAGAAATCTAAAGCTCTTAAAGTTAATCAAAATAATATAGGAGTTAATGCAGGAGTAATATTAGTAAATGACACTAATAATGATATTTTTGAAAAATCAGGAGAGGGGAATATATACAATAGAGGAATAATTATAAGTGCTGTACAAAATGATAAATTAATTAATTTAGGAAATGGAGATAATGAAAATTATAATCATTCTATTATCCTTGGAAATGATTACAGTTTAAAAAATGATAGTAAAGTAATTAATGGAAATAATTTAGGAAATAAAGAAATAAATACAGAAACATTTTCTTCTGATAACAAAAATAGTTTATATATCAATAATGAAAGTGGATATACCTTATCAGGAAACTTAGCTGATAAAACGATAGGAACAGTAATAGATGATAAGAATACTGAAAATAAGATTTTTTCTGTGCAAGAAGGAAAAGAAAGTACACTTGATAAAACAATTTTAATAGGATATTTCTTAAATGGAGGAAATAAAAATACTTTAGTTGAAGTTGATGGAAATCTGATATTAAATAACTCTCTTATAAATGCAATAGGAAAAGATGCTACTGCTGTGTATATAGGAGAAAAAGGAAATTTAACATTAAAAGGTAATAATGAAATAATTGGTAAAATAGAAGGAGTTGAAGGGTCAGGATTGAATTTGGTGTCATCTAAAAGTGATGGCTTAAATATAGGTAAAGGAATAAGTAATGTAAGTTTATCAAATGAAGGAAGTGCAACTAATATAACTTTAAACAGTGGAAATATAAAAAATTTAAACTTAAATTTTAAAGAACAAGATGACAGAGAAAATTTAGTTTATTTAAAAGAAGAAGTTAAAGTAAATGAAATTAATGCTTCTGAATCTAGCGAGAATATTAAATTAGAATTTGATAATGCAGAAACACTTCTTAAAAATGAAATTATTTTAGGTAAAGGTAATGATACTTTAAAAATAACAAAATCAGGATATAATGAAATCAATATTTTTGATATGAAACTAAAAGATGTAGAAAATTTAGAACTTGGAACAGGATACTGGGAGATTTCTGACAATGTTTCATCAAACAAAAAATTAAATTTATCAACAGAAGGTAAAATAATAATTGATATGAACAATAAAAATGGAACTTCTAAAGTTTCATCTTCTTTAGAAAATTTTGATAATGGAATAACTTTTACATCTGGAACTTTACATTATCAAATGGGAAAAGAATTTAAATTGAGTGAAAACTCATTTAAAATAGAAGATGGTTCAGAAATAAATTCAAAAGCAGAAGTAACATTACCAATTATATTTAAAGAAGTAAATGAAAATACATATATAGTTAGAAATGCTGATGAATTTGGAGAAATTAATACATCTGTATATAATGCCCTTCTTAGTGGAATAAATCAAAGTGAATATATCAAAGATTTATTTAACAGTTATACTTATGATGATCAAATTATGGGATTAGTTGGAAGAACAGAAAATACAGGAAAAGCTTATTATACAGCAGGAACTATTGTTACTAAAAATATTACAGATTCTTACTTAAGTGCTGTTGAAGATTTTAAAGAAAGAGCAGGAAAAGGAGAATGGTTGGCTCAAGGTAAATATATAAACTCTGACACAGAATTTGACGGAGGAAGTAAAGTCAAAGGATATGACGGAGATATAAATTCAGCTGTTGGTATGGTTGAATATGGATTTACTGAAAATACATCTTACGGAGTTGCATTTGGAGGAGGAGATACTACAGTAGATATTGATGGCGGAGGAAAACTTGACGGGGATAACTACTACTTAGGATTCTATACAAAACATAGAACAGCAAACGGAATTGACTTAGTAGGAAATATTGGGTTTATAAAAAGTGATTTAGATTCTAAACTGGCAAATACTTTAGATGTAGATACTCATATTATTAATAACGAATTTGTAGATGGTAGTGCCGATTCTACAGCATTTGCTTTTTCCTTAAAAGGTAAAAAAGATTTTTATATTACTAATACAGTAAAATTCCAACCTATACTAGGAACAAGATTGACTCTTATTAATCAAGATAAAGCAGAAAATAAAAAAATGGGATTTGAAATAAAAGAACAAGATGTGTATGTTCTTGAAGGAATCTTTGGAGCTAATATTGCTAAAGAATTTGCTCTTTCTAATGGAAAAATTGAGTTTAATACAGGAATTGAATATTCTTTTAATACTTCAAGTGAAAATCATGATGCTAGATATGAATTATTTGAACATGAAATAGATTTAGAAGATTCAAAAATTGCTTCGTCAAAAGGAATATTCCATGTCGAAGCAGACTACGAACATGAAAGCGGAATAGGATTTAATGGAAAATACGAAATGCTTTGGAGCGATAAAGGAGACGACAGCAGAATAACAGCGGGAGTTTCTTATCGTTTCTAGAATAATATCAAACAGCGATAAATTTTCTGTGCAGAAAAATTATCATATAACTTTGTTCTGCCAAGAGTTTACACTTTCCCATAACTTTAC
>UQXM01000177.1 GCA_900545035.1 uncultured Fusobacterium sp.
TTATCGTTTCTAAAATAATATTAAACAGTAAAAATTTTGAAAAACGGTACAATTAGTTTTGTGCCGTTTTTTCATTTTATTTATGGAAAAAAAACATATATTATGATAGAATTTAATAGATTGAAAGAGGTGATAGATTGGAAAAAAAACTAAATGTTCCCAAACATATTGCCATAATAATGGATGGCAATGGAAGGTGGGCAAAAAATAGAAATAAACCGAGAGTATTCGGACACAAGGCAGGAGCAGCAACACTTAGAAAAACTTTGGAATATTGCAGAAAAATCGGAGTGCAGTATCTGACAGTTTATGCTTTTTCCACAGAAAACTGGAAAAGGTCAAAAGAGGAAGTTGATGCTCTTATGTTTCTTTTTAAGACTTATATAAATTCTGAAAGAGAAGAGCTTATCAAAAACAAAATCAGATTTATGGTATCGGGAAGAGCGGATGGAGTAAATCCGGAGCTTATGAAAGCTATAAAAGATTTGGAAGAGGTTACATCAAAGGATTACGAAGTTACATTGAATATAGCTTTTAACTATGGAGGAAGAGCAGAGATAACAGATGCTGTAAACAAAATTTTAAACGAAGGAAAAACTCATATAACAGAAGAAGAGTTTTCAAAATATCTGTATAATGATATTCCCGATCCTGATTTTCTTATCAGAACAAGCGGAGAATTCAGACTGTCAAACTTTCTTTTGTGGCAGATTGCATATACAGAGATATATGTAACGGAAAAATACTGGCCTGATTTTGATGAAGAGGAGATGGACAGGGCAATAGAAAGTTACAGCAGAAGAGAGAGAAGATTTGGAGGAAGACCTGATGATAAATAGAATTTTAGTTGCTTTGGCAGGAATACCTGTACTTATGTACATATATTACAAAGGAGGATTTCCTCTGCTTGTGTTTGCAAATGCAGTTATCGGAATAGGGCTGTATGAATTTTTTAAGATGTCTGAACTTTCAGGGCAGAAGCCTTTTACAAAGCTTGGAATGGCTGCCGGGCTTGCAGTGCCAAACATCATTTATTTTTCAAATCCTTTAAAAACAGATATAGTGATACTTCTTCCTCTGGCAGTTCTTATGATATGTTCTATGGGAGTGAGAGTATTTGAAAATAAAGTGGAAAATGCAAGTACAGATATAGGAGTAACAGCTCTTGGTGTTACATATGTTTCGATACTTTTCAGTCATATAATACTGCTGACATATCTTCCTGACGGCGGAAGATGGCTTATTGCTATTCAGGTTATGGTGTGGGTCTGCGACAGTGCCGCATATTTTGTGGGAATTAATATAGGAAGAAAATTCTTTAAAGAGGGATTCAGCATAATAAGTCCGAAAAAATCAAAAGAGGGTGCAATAGGAGCGATACTTTTTACAATGCTGGTGATGTATCTTATAAATATGAAGTTTCAGCTTGTTCCCGGAAATAATATTTTGGCAGCTTTTTTGGGACTTATGGTAAGTGTTGTTGCACAAATCGGAGATTTGGCAGAATCTATGTTTAAAAGAGAATTTAAAATAAAAGATTCGGGAAGAATACTGGGAGAGCACGGAGGAATTTTAGACAGATTTGACAGTATGATATTTGTTGTTCCAACAGTATATTATATCCTGAAATTTTTCGTATATTAATAAAGTATAAGAAAATTTTTGAGAGGTAGTACAAAATGAAAAATATAACTATATTAGGGTCAACAGGAAGCATAGGAACAAATGCTTTGGAAGTTATAAGGCATAAAAGAGATGAATTTAATGTAGTTGCAATAAGCGGACATACAAATTACAAACTTATTATTGAACAGATAAAAGAATTTAATCCGAAATATGTTTCTGTGGGAACAAAAGAGGGATTTGAAGCTGTACAAAAGGAGTTTCCTAATTTGACAGTATTTTTTGGCAGAGAGGGACTTAAAAAATTGGGACAGCTGAAAGAAACAGATATAATTCTTACAGCAGTAAGCGGAGTTATCGGAATAGAAGCCACTGTTGAAGCAATAAAACTTGGAAAAAGAATTGCTCTTGCAAACAAGGAAACAATGGTTGCAGGGGGAGCGTACATAAATAAACTTCTTAAAGAATACAGAGAAGCAGAAATAATTCCTGTGGACAGTGAGCATTCAGCACTTTTTCAATCTCTTATGGGAGGAAAAAGAGAAGATGTAAAAAATCTTATTATCACAGCCAGCGGAGGAACATTCAGAGGCTGTAAAAAAGAGGAGCTTGAAAAAGTAACTCTTCAGGATGCACTGAAACATCCGAAATGGTCTATGGGCAAAAAAATTACAATAGATTCTTCAACACTTGTAAATAAAGGTTTGGAAGTTATTGAAGCACATGAACTTTTTGGAATAGATTATGACAAAATAAAAGTAGCTGTGCATCCGCAGAGTATAGTTCACTCACTTGTTGAGTTTAAAGACGGAGCTTTAATGGCACAACTGGGAGCAACAGATATGAAGCTTCCTATTCAGCTTGCTTTTACATATCCGAACAGAGAGGAAAATCCTGCACTAGAAACTTTGGATTTGATGAAAATGGGAGCTCTTACTTTTGAAGAACCTGATATGGAAACTTTCAGAGGACTTGCTCTTGCATACAGAGCAGGAAAAACAGGAAAAACTATGACATCTGTTTTTAATGCTGCAAATGAAGTGGCAGTCGAACTGTTTATGAAAGAAAAAATAAAATTTTTGGATATCTATGAGATAATAGAAAAAGCTATGGAAAATCACACACCTTGCGAGGCTGAAAATCTTGAGATTATTTTAAGAGCTGACGGGGAAACAAGAGAATGGGTATATGCTCATTACGGAAAATAAAAAATAAGGCGGAAAAAATCATGGGAAAACTGATAGTTATTGAGGGAACAGATTCCAGTGGAAAAGAAACTCAAACAAAAAGATTATATGAAAAATTAAAAGAAGAAGGTTTTAATGTTAAGAAAATAACTTTTCCAAACTATGAAAGTCCTGCCTGTGCACCTGTAAAAATGTATCTTGCAGGGGAGTTCGGAGAAAATGCTTTGGAAGTAAATCCTTATCCGGCTTCCACAATGTATGCCATAGACAGGTATGCTTCTTTCAAAAAAGAATGGGAGGATTTTTACAATCAGGGAGGAATAATAATAACAGACAGATACACACGGGTATCCCTGTTTTTAGTGATATGAATGATATTATTATCTCCCCAATAAGA
>UQXM01000178.1 GCA_900545035.1 uncultured Fusobacterium sp.
CCGTATTTGATATAATTGATTTTGAAGGTTCTTTTGATGATGAAATTCTGGATATTTTAAGAGAAATGGATTCTATTGTTGCCGTAAATAAAATAGACCTTATTCCTGATGAAAAACATCCTTCTGAAGTGGCAAACTGGGTAAAAGAAAGATTGGGAGAAGAGGGAATTGCTCCTCTTGATGTGGCTATTGTCAGCAGTAAAAAAGGATATGGTACAAGCGGAATATTTAAAAAAATAAATCATTTTTATCCACAGGGAGCAAGAGTTCTTGTTCTTGGAGTTACAAATGTGGGAAAATCAAGTATCATTAACAGACTTATAGGAAAAAATGTTGCCACTGAATCAAAATATCCGGGAACAACTCTTAAAAGTTCAAAAAAATCTCTTACAAATGCAAACATTACTTTAATAGATACTCCGGGACTTATTCCTCAGGGAAGATTTTCAGACCTTGTCTGTGAAAAATGTAATCTTGATATAGTTCCGTCAGGAGAAATTTCAAGAAAAACATATAAAGAGGGAAAAGACAGAGTAATATTTATCGGCGGAATGGTAAAAATGAGAATTATAAACAGCGGTGAACTGAAACCGATTTTCTCTGTTTACGCTTCAAAAAATGTAACATATCACGATACAAATCTTGAAAAAGCTGCTCAAATGGAAAAAGAGGGAAGAACAGACCTTTTCTCTCCGCCATGTGAAAAATGTGCAGAACAGTATAAAAAAGAAAAAATCGTTACAGAAAAATTTATTGTGGAATCAGGAGAAGAACTTGTGTTCAAAGGACTTGGATGGGTTTCTGTAAAAAGAGGACCTCTTGAAATGGAAATAACTTATCCTGAAAGAGCAGAGATAATAATAAGAAACGGTTTCATAAAACCTAAAAGATAGGCGGATTTTCTATGGACAGCAGAGAGAAAAACAAAGGTGTGGGAATTATTCTGGAGCTTGGAATAATCAGTATCATAATAGGAGTGCTTCTTTTTTATGCTGTTATTCCCAATATGAGCGATTTGAAATATCTGAGAAAAGCTGAAATTGTTCAGGAAAATCTGAACGAGCTTAGAATTGCTTTGGAAAAATATTATCAGCTTACAGGAAAATATCCCGAACTTACAAAACCGGGAGCTTATGATAATTTAAGGCTTCTTGATTATGTAGATGAAAATGGGAGAAAAATATCTTTTGCCGATATTTATAAAAAAAACAAAATAGCATTTACTCAGGGAACTGACAAAATCTATCAGAACAACAGAGTTTTTGATACAAATGATTTCAAAAATATAAATGGTCTTGCCGGATGGAATTATGATTACAGCGGGCAGACAGGAGAAATTCACGCCAATCTTCTGCCCAATACATATTTCCAAGGAGTTGACTGGAGTGAACAATAGTTGTCAAAAAACAGAAACTGTGATAAAATATCTTTTGGGTATTTAAAAACCAATTTAAGTTTGGGAGGAATTGATGAAAAAATACGATATAATTTTTCTTGGCGGAGGACAAGCCGGAATATTCGGAGCTTATGAAGCAATGGAAAAAAACAGTGCTTTAAAAGTTCTTATAGTTGACAAAGGAAAAATGCTTAAAAACAGAGTATGTCCCAAGGAAACTCTTGGGAAATGTGTAAACTGTCCCACTTGTGCTATTATTTACGGTGTGAGCGGAGCAGGAGCTTTTTCAGATTCTAAATTTAATATGGATTATAAAGTGGGCGGAGATGTTCACACTATTACAGGAAAAGAAGTTGTAAACCAAACTATCAAAGATGTGGTTGCTGTTTACAGAAAATTTGGATTTAATGAAGAACCAAGCGGTTTAAAATATAATACAACAATGGAAGAGATAAAAAGAAGATGTATTGAACACGGAATACAGCTTGTGGACACACCTACAATGCACCTTGGTACAGACGGTTCAAGAAAACTTTATACAATGCTTGTGGACTATCTTCTTGAAAAAGGTGTAGAATTTGCAACTGAACGAGAAGTTGAAGGACTTATAATAGAAAACGGAAAAATAAAAGGAGCGAAAGTTTCTTACAAAGGGCAGGAAGAAGAATATTATGCAGATAATGTTGTACTTGGAATGGGAAGAAGCGGAGCTCACAAAGTTATGGATTTATGCCATGAATATGGAGTAAATTATCAAAACGGAGCTGTGGATATCGGTGTCAGAGTAGAAATTCCCGATATCATAATGAAAGATATCAATGAAAATTTCTATGAAGCAAAAATGATATATTACACAAAAACATATAAAGATAAAATGAGAACTTTCTGCAGCAATCCGAGCGGATTTATTGCGGCGGAAAAACATGCTGATGATGTTATTCTTGCAAACGGACACGCTTTCAAAGATAAAAAATCCACAAATACAAACTTGGCTCTGCTTTGTACAAAAACATTCACAAAGCCTTTTGATCAGCCTTTCGAATATGCAACAGCAATAGCAAACCTTTCTTCTATGCTGACAGGCGGAAAACTTTTAATGCAGTCTTACGGAGATTTAAAAGAAGGTAAGCGTTCTACTGATGAAAAACTTGAAAGACTTAATATAGTTCCTACAACAACAGATTATGTTGCGGGAGACATTTCTCTTGCTTGTCCTAAAAGAATTTTAGACAATATCATGGAATTTATCGAAGCTCATGATAAAATTACACCGGGATTTGCTTCAGCAGACCTGCTTCTTTATTTCCCTGAAATAAAATTCAGAAGTACAAGAATGGAAATAGATAAAAATATGATGACAAATATTGAAGGGCTGTATGCAGCAGGGGACAGCTCCGGTTATGGAAGCGGACTTAACATAGCTGCCGTAATGGGAATACTTGCAGTAAGACATATTTTAACGAAATATTAAAAAATATAATTATTTTTTATAAAAAAAAACTGGAAATTTAGTTAAAAATGGTATATAATAGGCAATGTAATCGTGCAGAAGTGGCGAAACGGTAGACGCGCTGTCTTCAGGCGGCAGTAGGAATTATCCTGTGAGAGTTCAAATCTCTTCTTCTGCACCATTAAAATAAAAATAATATTATTTTATAAAATCAGGTATAGAAATATGCCTGATTTTTTATATACTGATTTTTATTTTTTATAAATTTCCAAAAAATAAAAAAAGTAAAATTCTCTGTTTAAAAGAACTTTACTTTTTTGAATGATATTTTATAAAAAATAAAAATCAGTA
>UQXM01000179.1 GCA_900545035.1 uncultured Fusobacterium sp.
CCCGTAATATACAAAGAACAGCTGTAAAAGAAGAGGAGTTCCTCTGAATACGGAAGTGTAAAATAAAATTATATTATTTATTATTCCTTTATTTTTTAATCTCCCCAGTGATAAAAGAACTCCCAAAGGAAGAGAGAATACCATTGTCAAAATATATAGATTGACTGTAAGCCCCAATCCTTTCAGTATAAATAAAATGTCATTCTGCATAATTAATTCTCCTCTTTTCCAAACCATTTTTCAGAAATTTTTCCGAATGTTCCGTCTGCTCTCATCTCATTTAGAGTTTCGTTTAATTTTTCAACAAGAGCTTTGTCTTTCTTCCTCATTGCAACACCGTAATATTCTTTAGTCAGGCTTTCTTCTGAATAAGTAAGAGTTGCTCTTTTTGAATTGTAATATTTTCCTGCAACTGTGTCAACCACAACAGCATCTGTTCTTCCTGCTTCCAAATCCATTAATGCTTCCACATTAGTTGCATATTTTTTTACCTCTTTGATTTTTGGAAATACATCACTTTTTTGAACTGCATAATCTGCCGAACTTCCTAACTGAAGCCCTACAACTTTTCCCTCAAGTTCTGCCACAGTATTTACTTTTGCCTCTCTTCTTGAAAAAATAAGCTGTCCGTCAGTGAAATATGGTTCAGAAAAAGCTGCCTGTTTTTGTCTTTCCTCTGTCATTGTCATTCCGTTCCATACCATATCAATATTTCCGCTGTTTAAATCGAAAATAATTCCGTCCCACTCACAAGGCTTAAATTCAACTTCAACTCCCCATCTTCTTGCCACTTCTCTTGCAAGGTCAATGTCAAAACCTACGATTTCTCCGTTGTCCCCTCTGAATCCCATAGGAGCAAATGTAGCATCAAGCCCTACAATAAATTTTCCGTTCTTTTGAATTTTTTCAAAAGATTTGTCAGCTCCAAACACACCTGTAACCAAAACAAACAACATCATAACAACTGTAAATAATCTTTTCATAACTCTCTCCTCCTAAATTTTTTATTTTAATAATTTTGTTTGATATATAAAAAAGCCATTTGAATGTATCAAATGGCTTTATGTTAACAGAAAAACATTTTAGTTCAGCTCTCTTGCCATAGATACAGACTCAAATTTTTGTATTTCAACATGAGTCTGTATCTATGAACCCGTCATAAAAACAAACTCTCTATCTATGGTGATGAGGTATTGTATTTTTTATAACTGCCAAAACATTTACTAACATGATTTTCTCCTTTAAATTTTTATTTGTTATGTGTTAAGGATACTCCTATATTTTTCTTTTGTCAACTGTTTTTTTGCAGAGAATTTTTAATTCAAAAAAATTCTTCTGTTTTATTCTGTATTTTTCAAATTTTAGAATTAAAAAATTTTTGTATATTTTACACAATTTTTTTACCGTGATACTCTGATGAAACTATTTTTTTTGAAACTTCATCAAAATTTTCTGTTGTAACTCCTCCGGCAACAACTATTGTAATTTTTCCCTCTGCTCTTTGTATCATCTCATTTAAAATATCCGCTCCCTCAAGAGCCGTTGCTTTTGTTCCAGAAGTAAGTATTCTTTTTACTCCCGCTTCTGCCAAAATATCCACAGCTTCAACAGGATTTTCAAGCTCATCCACTGCTTTGTGAAATGTTACTTCCATAGGAGAAGCAAGAGAAACAAATTCTTTCAGAATTTTTTCATCTATTTTTTTATCCTTTGTAAGCATACCGAAAACTATTCCCTTTGCTCCAAGAGATTTGCACATTAAAATATCTTCTCTCATTATTTTAAGCTCTTCATCAGAGTAACAGAAATCTCCCCCTCTTGCCCTTATAATCGGAAATACGGGAATATTCAATTTTTCAAGAGCCATTTTTATTGTTCCGTAAGACTGAGTTGTTCCTCCTTCATTCAAATTATCACAAAGCTCTATTCTGTCAGCTCCTCTTTTTTCTGCTGCCAGAGCTTCGGAAAATGAACCTGCACAAAATTCTTTTATCATAACTTACGCTTCCCCCATCTCTATTAACTTAGGTTTTACTCTTGAAGCTGTTCTTTCATCCATTAAAAATACCAAAATATCCCCTGCCAGAATTTTTGTTTCTCCGTGAGGAATAATTTCTCTGTCCCCTCTGTCAATTCCCACAATCAGACATTTTTCAGGCCAAGCCACTTCTTTAACTTTTTTCCCGTCAATACAGCAGTCCAGACCCACAGGAATTTTTATAGTAATCTTCTTCTCATCATCTCCGTTTTCATCCAGTCCTTTTGGAAGCATATTTTCAAGAAGAATATCATTTATAGATCTCATCTTTATAACTTCTGTCATAAGGAAAGTAATCATACACACTGTTACAATTGGAAAGAAATGAGAGAATGAACCTGTAACTTCAAGCATAAGTATCGTACTTGTAATCGGTGATTTCATAACAGCAGTAAGAAGAGCAGCCATTCCAAGAACTATAAAATAAACTTCATATCCCGGTGTTACTTCCGGAATAAGATTTACCACAAACATTCCGTAAATTTTTCCTGAAAGTGCTCCAAGAACAATCATCGGAAGAAACAATCCACCCGGAATTCCTGATGAAAAACAAGCTGCAGTAAACAAAAATTTAAGCACAAAAAGAATTATAAGAGTTTTATAAGTGTAGTTTTCATAAATTACTTTTTCTGCAAGAGTATGTTCTCCACCTGTTACTTCAGTAAAAAATATTCCCATAAAAACTGTTATTGTAATAATAACAACAGGTTTAAATATCGGATTTATCTTTATCATTCCATAAATTTTCTGCCCTCTTAAAAGAGACTCTTCAAAAAGTTTTCCTATAATTGTCATCACAAGAGCAAAAACTATTATCAAAAAATAATATTTCAGCTGATAAGTTGTATCAACTTGAATATTAAGACTTGGATTGAAACCAAAGAAATATTTTGACACAAATTCTGCACACACAGAAGATATCAGCACACAAGTTACAAGAAGAGGAGACATAAATTTATGAAGTTCCTCTATTGCAAAAACAACCCCGGCAAGAGGTGCTCCAAATGCCGCTGCAAGTCCTGCACTTGCTCCGCAGGAAATTAAATATTTTTTATCATATTCACTTCTTTTAAAAATTTTAAAAACTCCGGTTCCAACTTCTGCTCCAAGCTGAACAGATGGTCCTT
>UQXM01000180.1 GCA_900545035.1 uncultured Fusobacterium sp.
CACCTGCCTTTATGCCCATATTTTAGCACAAATCATTTTTTTTGGCTCATAAAAATTTAAAATTTTTTATTTTTTAAGAATAATGATATAATTATGAATATAAAGCACAATTTATGGAGGTACATATGGAAAAAAACAATTTTATAGATTTGATTTTTGACAAAGCACAAAAGAAAAATATCGAAGAATTTGAAATATATTTTCTTTCAGGAAAAAATATGTCTCTGAAAGTTTTTAACGAAAAAATTGAAACTTTTTCAGACAATCAAAATCAAGGAATATCTTTCAGAGGAAAATTTCAGGGAAAAATGGGATATTCTTATACGGAAAGTTTTGAAGAAGAGGATGCAGACTTTCTTATAGACGAAGCCTGTGAAAATGCTTCTGTAATAGAAAGCGACGATGAACAGATAATTTACGGCGGCAGTGAAAAATATACACCTGTAAATACTTACAACGAAAATTTGGAAAATCTCAAAATTTCACAAATAGAAAAATTTTTGATAAACCTTGAAAAAGAAGTATATTCCATTGATAAAAGAATAAAAAATATTACCTCATGTATGTTTGGTATGGGAAATTCCGAAAGAATTATAAAAAATTCAAAAGGGGTTTTTCTTCACGATAAAGGAAATACTGCTTATGCATATATTTCTGTTTCAGCAGAAAAAAACGGAATGGTGAAAACCGGCTCTGATTTTATTGTAAACAGAGATTTTTCAAAATTTGATTATAAAATTCTTGCTAAAAATGCGGCGGAAAAAGCATTATCAAAACTCGATACTGTAAAACCGGAACTTAAAAACAATATCTGTATAATAGAAAATACTGCTTTTACTTCTCTCCTTGACAGTATGGCGGGAATATTTTCCGCAGAAGCCGTTCAAAAAAATCTTTCTCTCTTAAAAGGAAAATTGGGAGAAAAAATAGCCAATGAAAAATTTACTCTCATAGATAATCCTCATCTGGAAAACGGAGAGGGAAGCTGTTCTTTTGATTCAGAAGGAGTTCCTACAAAATATAAAGAGCTTGTTTCAAACGGAATTTTAAAAACATATCTTTATAATTTGAAAACTGCCAAAAAAGACGGAGTACAATCTACAGGAAATGCAAGCAAGGGAGGATATAAGGGAACAATCGGAACAGCTCCTTTTAACCTTTATGTAAAAAACGGAGATATTTCCTTTGAAAATCTTATGAAGAAAATGAAAGACGGGATTATTATTACAAATTTTGCAGGACTTCATTCAGGGCTTAATTCTGTTTCGGGAGATTTTTCTCTGGCAGCAGAGGGATTTGTTGTGGAAAACGGAATAAAAGGAAAAGCTGTCAATCAAATAACAGCAGCAGGAAACTTTTTTGACCTTCTGAAAAATATAGAAGAAATTGGAAATGATATAAAATTTTCTCTTTCAGGAACAGGCTCACCTTCTGTTCTGGTTAAAAATATTTATTTTTCAGCAGATTAACATTAAAAAAACAGCCGGTTTTTATTTCAAACAGGCTGTTTTTTATTTTAAATTTATTTCTTTTTTATTATGATTTTATTTCAAAAATATTTCGTTTGATTTTATTTTGCAGTCAGAGCAGCCATTGTAATATAGTTATATGGCTGATTGAAGTGAGGCAGGAATAAAATATCAAGAAGTTTTAATTTATCAATTGTTACACCTTCCTGCACTGCCAATGAGAACATATGTATTCCCATAGATATATCTTCTTTTGAAGCCATTTGAGCTCCCAATACTTTTCTTGTATCCATATCATAAACTATTCTGATTTTTACAGAATTGTTTTTCTTAATAAAAGCAGGTTTTTGTAAATCTTCATAATCTGTTGCAGCTGCATTTATTCCAAGAGAGTTTGCTTTTCTTAAAGTCAATCCTGTTGACACCATATTAAGTCCATAAATTGATATTCCGTTAGACCCCTGTACTCCCACAGATTCAATATCTGTTCCGCATACATTGTGAGCAGCCACCACTCCTGAACGAACTGCATTTGTTGCAAGAGCAATATAATTTGTATCGTGGACAGAGTTGTCAAATACAGTTGCACAATCCCCTATTGCATAAACATCTTTCATGCTTGTTTCTTGTCTTAAATCTACTTTATAAGCTCCGTTTCTGAATAATTCAAGTTTATCTTTTCCTAAAATATTATTTGGCTTAAATCCTATTGCCAGAATAACCATGTCTGATTTGAAAACTGCTTTGTCTGTAACCACAGCTTCCACTTTTCCGTTTCCTTTTATTTCCTGTACCATTTGCCCAAACTGAAGATTTATGTTATGAGATTTCAGATTTTCTCTCATCATGTTTGTAAATTCTTCATCATAATAATTTGGCAGGCAAGTTTCTGCAGAATCTATAAGAGTTACATTTTTTCCGTGACGCTCAAAAGCTTCTGCAAGCTCCACTCCTATATATCCGGCTCCCACAACTGTAATATCCTGAATATTTTTATCTTTTAATTTTTCAATAACTTCTGCCGCATCTTGATACAATTTTACAAACTGTACATTTTCCAAATCTTTTCCCGGAATATTCGGTACAATAGGAAGAGAACCTGTTGCTAAAATTATTTTATCATAAGTTTCTGATATTTTTTCTCCGTCTTTTGTTTCTGCATAAACAACTTTATTGTCAAAATCTATTTTTTCAATTTCAGTTTCCATATGGATAACTGCACCTTTTTGTTCCAATTTTTCTTTTGAAGAATAGAAAAGTCCTTCCGGACCGTCTATTTGATTTCCAATCCACAATGCCATACCGCATCCAAGAAAACTGATATTTGAGTTTCTGTCAAAAACTACAACTTCATTTCCCTTATAATTGTCAAGTATTGTATTTATTGCTGCTGTCCCGGCATGGTTTGCCCCTACTACTACTATTTTACTCATTTACTGAACTACCTCCCAATTTTTATATTCTTATTATATACTAAAACACTATTTTATTCAAGAGTTTTGAAGAAATTTTTTTATTTTATTTATTTAGACTGAATTTTTTTGAAAAAAGCTTATTCAAAAAAATTTTATAAAAAAATTGTTGACGCAGAAAAAATTTTGTGGTATCATTGCCCTAACAAAAACGAACAAAGGAGGAGT
>UQXM01000181.1 GCA_900545035.1 uncultured Fusobacterium sp.
CATTATAACATGAATGGACAAAAATGAACAACCGTCATATCTTCACTATTCGGATATAACGGTTGCTCTAATGATCTGCGATATTCAATTTTTTTATTCCTTTCTTCTTCTAATATTAATAAAAAATCCGGAATGAATACTGTTATTTTGCTTTTTCCTTATTCTTCTATACTTCTTTTTAATCTTCTCATTCCCTATTTATAAATCTTTCACTCTGAATTTGTACTCTCTTTGAGCTTCCTTTCATTTCTTATATGAATGTTCTACCCAAATCCCTTAACGGACTCTGATAAAGCCTTCCTTGAAATGGTCTTCGCTCTTATTGGATTTTTAAATTCTGGTGTTTGATAAGATTTATTGAAAGTTCATATCAAATCTATTATGGATAATAAAAAGCTTCTAACAAATAGTTCGGGCTATTTTGTTTTCAAAACATTTCTCTATACATTTCTTCGAGATATAAAATAACTTACTTCTTTTTCAAGAACTTCTAAATACAACAGGCTTATTTCAACAAATACAACTTATTATATCTTCAACATTTTTTATATCTTTGAATGATGTATAAATACTTTGTTCTTTCAAAATATATTTCTTTATTAATTATATTATTTTATTCACAATATTGTCAAGAAAACTAAAGATAGTGTTTTTTAATATTTTTTACACAGACTGTCATCTGCTTCTTCCCTCTTTCTGCTTCTCTCTTTATTTCATCAAATTTCACGCTTCCCATAAAAATAAAAAGCACCATAAATAAAATACAAGGTCTGAAAAATTTTTCTTCTTTTATTGTATTTTTTAAAAATGTCCAAAGAGCAAGAAGAACAAAAAATACAAACTCCTCATAATTTTTCAGCATTTTAACAGTGATATACAAAGACACCACTATTGAAATAAAAAAAATAATTTTGCTTATTCTCGGAGAAAAAGCTGTTCTTGCAATTGGAAGATGAAGAAGAGCCCCTCTGCTCCACCCTTTCGGGAAAAAATCAAAAATAAAATGAACAGCAAGAGCTAAAGCAAATCCCGCTGTAAAAAGTCTGAAAGTTTCATTTTTTTCTTTTGAATAAAGCTCCATAAGGAGAAATAAAAAAAGAGGAGTGTGTGTTAAAATATTTCTGTGCTGTAATTTCATTTTAAAATCCCAGTCAGGAAATTTTATCCCAACAAGAAAGGCTGTAATTGATACTATTATCCCTATAAGTCCTATTTTATCCACATACTGTAAAATAATTTCCATATATCTCCCCGTTAAATTCTTATGTACTTTTATTTTACTATATTTTTTGAAAAAAAGCACTATTTTATCCTATGAAAAAATAACTCCGATGAAAAATCACCGGAGTTGCTTAAAAATTTTTTATTTTATTTTTTTCTTGGATGAAATTTTCTGTATTCATCTGTTGCTTTTACTACAAGTTTGTAAAGTACAAGAAGTGCAATCAAGTTTGGCAGAGCCATAAGTCCATTGAATAAATCTGATAAATTCCATACCAAATCAACTTTTGCCATAGAACCTAAAAGTATAAAACATACAACAATTATTTTGTAAATATTCATAGCTTTGTTTCCAAAAAGATATTTTACATTTGCAACACCGAAATAATACCATCCTATTATTGTAGAAAGTGCAAAGAAGAACAAACATACTGCTATAAATATTCCTCCCATGCTTCCCAAAGCAAGTTTAAAGGCTTCCTGCGTAAGAGCAATTCCCGGAAGACTGTCCATATATGCTTTATTTGTTAAATCAACTTTCATTATTATAACAAGAGCTGTACAAGTAAGAACTACAAATGTATCAATAAATACTGTGATAATTGCCACTGCTCCCTGTTCACAAGGATGATCTACTTTTGCAACTGCATGAGCATGAGGTGTTGACCCCATTCCTGCTTCATTGGAGAACAATCCTCTTGCAACTCCGTATCTTACTGCCTGTTTTATTGTAATACCAAAAGCTCCTCCCATTACAGCTGTAGGATTGAAAGCTCCCACAAATATCATTTTTATTGCTGGAATTATATGAGTAATATTCAGACATACAATTATAATTGACATTCCCACATACATTCCTGCCATCACAGGAACTATTTTTTCTGTAAAAGAAGCTATCCTTTGTGTTCCTCCCCAAAAAATAAATCCTGATACAACAGCTACAAATATTCCTACAAATACAGGAGGAATCGGAAGTTCATTGCTGAATGCAGCTGCAATTGAATTTGACTGCACAGCATTTCCCATAAATGAAAGAGCTAAAATACAAGATAAGCCAAAAAATCCTGCAAGCGTTTTACTGAACCAATTTTCTCCAAGACCTTCACTTATATAAAAAGCAGGACCTCCAATTACTTCTCCGCCTATTTTCTTTTTATATACCTGCCCCAGAACTGCTTCTGCATAAACAGTAGCCATACCGAAAAATGCACTTACCCACATCCAAAATATTGCTCCCGGACCTCCCGCTGCAATAGCTGTTGCTGCTCCAGCAAGATTTCCTGTTCCTACCTGTGCCGCTACTGCTGTTGCAAGTGATTGGAAAGAACTCATTCCATCAGCACCTGCTGCCTCTCCGTTTAAATTTACACCTTTTACTACTTTTGTGTAGCCTTCACCGAATTTCCTGACCTGAATAAATTTCAGCTTAACAGTATAAAACAAACCTGTTCCCACAAGTAAAAAAATAAGCAGTGAGTTCCATACAAATCCGCTCACATTCTGAACCATAAGATTTAGTTCTTCCATACAATCACTTCCTTAAAACTTTTTTATATTTTAACATTCTGCTTTTTTTAATCTTTTTTACAGAATGTTTTTAACAATGAAAAGTATAGGTTATGATACCACATATTCCTATTTTTTGAAACTACTTTTTTCATTTTTCAGCATATTTTTTATTTTTTATACGTTTATGTTTTTTTATAGAAAAATAAATTCTGTTTTAAATCACTATAAAATTATATTTTTCATTTTATTTACTCTTAATATTTATAATACGATATTTTTTATTTTTCTTTTTTTCATATTTTTACTATATATATCATAATTATTTT
>UQXM01000182.1 GCA_900545035.1 uncultured Fusobacterium sp.
GAATAGACTTTAATGACAATGAAAAAGGAAATTGGCCTGCTATTTTGAAAAAAGTGGAAAAAGCTGTTGTTGACAAAGGCGGAGCAGGAAGAATGGGAACATGGGCTTATTCATACAACTTCAGTACAGCAACTGCTTTGGGAGATCACGCTGTTAATGTTATTGAAGGAAAATGTGATATACTTGATTTTGATGCAATAATGTCAGCTCTTCAAAACAGTACTTCGGGAGCAGGATGGAACGGAAACTATCTTGTAGATGCAGATGGTGTTGAAAGAGAAAACTATATCCTTATTTATCAGGACACATATGTATTCGGAAAAGGATTTTTACATATGACAGATTTGGAAGTGCCTGAAAAATATCTTGACATACAATAGTAAGAAGAAAAAAGGGTAGTGGTACAAGCTGCCCTTTTATTAATATGAAAGGTGGGAATTGATGGAAAATACATTATTGGAAATAAGAAACCTGTCAAAATCTTTCGGGGAAAATACAGTTCTGAAAGATATAAACCTTGATATCAAAGAGGGAGAGGTAATCGGACTGGTAGGAGAAAACGGAGCAGGAAAATCTACTCTTATGAAGATTATCTTCGGAATGCCTGTTATCAAAGAAACAGGAGGATATCACGGAGAAATTAAGGTAAATGGAAAACTTGTAAATTTTAACAGTCCTTTTGATGCTCTGGCAGCAGGGATAGGAATGGTGCATCAGGAGTTTTCGCTTATACCGGGATTTAAAGCCAGTGAAAATATTGTTCTTAACAGGGAAACTACAAAAACAAGTCTTTTGGAATTATTGTTCGGAGAAAGAATAAGAGTTATTGACGGACAAACTATAAAGAAAAGATCTCAGGATGCCATAGGACATCTTGGGGTAACTATCGATGAAGAGCAGTATGTTGATCAGATGCCTGTTGCTCATATGCAGTTTACAGAAATAGCAAGAGAGATAGAAAGAGAAAATACAAAACTTTTAGTACTTGATGAGCCTACTGCTGTTCTGACAGAAAACGAGGCAGAAGTTTTGGTGCAGACAATAAAAAGACTTTCTGCAAAAGGAATTTCAATAATATTTATCACTCACAGACTTGACGAAATAATAGCAGCCTGCGATAAAGTTGTTGTATTAAGGGACGGGGTTATGATAAACGCAGTTCCTACAAAAGATACAAATGTTGATGAAATTACACAATGGATGATAGGAAGAAAAATAGAGAATGACGGAGAAAACAAATCCACAAAAATGTCAGAAGATGATTCAGACATAATTTTGGATATTAAAAATTTGTCAGTAGATATGCCGGGAGAGGTTGTAAAAAATCTTAACTTAAAAGTCAGAAGAGGGGAAATCCTAGGACTTGGAGGAATGGCAGGACAGGGAAAAATCGGAGTGGCAAACGGAGTAATGGGACTTTATCTGACAGCAGGAGAGGTGCTTTTCAACGGACAGCCTGTAAAAATAAATGACCCTGCTGACCCACTGAAAAAAGGTCTGTTCTTTATGTCTGAGGACAGAAAAGGCGTGGGACTTCTTCTTGACAGATCGATTGAAATGAATATTGCTTATCCTGCAATTCAGATAAAAGAGGAATTTTTAAAATCTTTCGGAGGATTTTTAAAATATCAGGACAATAAAGCTATAAAAGAAAATGCCAAAAAATATATAGAAACTCTTGAAATCAGATGTATGGGTGAAGAGCAGAAAGTGCAGGAGCTGAGCGGAGGAAATCAGCAGAAAGTATGTCTTGCCAAAGCTTTCACAATGGAGCCGGAGCTTCTGTTTGTATCTGAGCCTACAAGGGGAATAGATGTCGGAGCAAAAAAACTTGTACTTGATTTCTTGAAACAGTATAACAAAGAAAAAGGTGTTACAATAGTGGTTACTTCATCAGAAGTAGAAGAATTGAGAAGTATCTGCGACAGAATAGCCATAATAAATGAAGGAAAAGTTGCCGGTATACTTCCGCCGCAGGCAGATATACTGGAATTTGGTAAGTATATGGTAGGAGTAGGAGGAAACGGAAATGACTAATATAAAAAAGACTATACAAAATAT
This sequence comes from uncultured Fusobacterium sp., assembly GCA_900545035.1. Classification (GTDB taxonomy): domain Bacteria; phylum Fusobacteriota; class Fusobacteriia; order Fusobacteriales; family Fusobacteriaceae; genus Fusobacterium_B. Next base: position 2,062 of record UQXM01000182.1, read on the forward strand.
GGGATGGCCCAGAATTATCATAGGACTTTTCCTTTTGATGATGTATATATCATGTCCGTTCCTTGGGCTTAATTTAAAAGCAGCAATAAGTGATACAATAGTAAGATTCGGAATGAATGTTGTTCTTGTGCTTTCACTTGTTCCTATGATACAAGCTGGAACAGGTCTTAATTTTGGAATGCCTCTTGGGGTTGAAGCAGGACTTCTTGGTGCTGTAATCAGTATTGAAATGGGACTTAGCGGAATAACAGGATTTTTTGGAGCAATTCTTATCTCAATACCTTTTGCTGTAATATTCGGGTGGCTTTACGGAGCTATTCTTAATAAAGTAAAAGGAGGAGAGATGATGATAGCCACATATATCGGATTTTCTTCGGTTGCGGTTATGTGTATAATGTGGCTTGTTCTTCCTTTTAAAAGCCAAGATATGATTTGGGCATATGGAGGAGAAGGACTTCGTACAACAATCAGTGTTGAAAACTATTGGCATAAAATTCTTGAAGTGGGAAACAGCGGACTTCCTCTTGGAGAGATAATAATGTTTGCGGTACTTGGATTTGCAATTTGGCTGTATTTCAGAACAAAAGCGGGACTTGCTATGAAAGCTGTTGGAGCGAATGAAAAATTTGCAAGAGCTACAGGAATAAATATCGACAGAGTAAGAATAAAATCTGTTGTTCTTTCAAGTGTTCTTGCAGCTGTAGGAATTATTATTTATCAGCAGAGCTTTGGATTTATCCAGCTTTATCTTGCACCTTTCTACATGGCTTTCCCTGCAATAGCGGCAATACTTATTGGGGGAGCTTCCGTAAATAAAGCTACGATTGTCAATGTAATAATAGGAACTTTCCTGTTCCAAGGTATTCTTACAATGACACCGAGTGTTGTAAACGGAATAATTAAAACAGATATGTCTGAAACTATAAGAATTATCGTATCAAACGGAATGATACTTTATGCACTAACTAGAAAGG
>UQXM01000183.1 GCA_900545035.1 uncultured Fusobacterium sp.
CCATATTTTTCAAAAATATTTTTTACCTTTGCTGTTTCATTTTTATCTGTATACCCCAATTCTTCTCCAAGAAGAAACTGGAATATCACACCTTTTGCAACTCCCTCTCCGTGTGAGATACCCTCATATTTAAAAATATTTTCTATTGTGTGAGAATATGTATGCCCAAGATTTAAAAAAGCTCTCACTCCTGTTTCTTTTTCATCACTCTGCACCACATTTTTTTTGATGATACATGACCCCTCTATCATCTCTGTAAGAGCTTCTGTATCATGATTTAATATCTCTTCTGCATTTTTATCCAGAAATTCCAAATATCCGTTATCTGCAATAACGCCATGTTTTATTATCTCTCCCATTCCGCTCAAAAATTCTTTGTGAGGAAGAGTTTTTAAAAAATCAATCTCAACAAATACAGCTTTCGGCTGTGTAAATGTTCCGATTATATTTTTTCCGGCAGAATGATTTACTGCTGTTTTTCCGCCGATACTTGCATCAACCTGTGCCAGCAGAGATGTGGGAACTTGAATAAAATCAATTCCTCTCATATATACAGAGGCTGTAAATCCGCCCATATCGCAGACAACTCCCCCTCCCACAGATACAACAACAGATTTTCTGCTGAAACCGTTTTCAGCCATAAAACCTATAATTTCACTTACTGTTTCAACATTTTTATATTTTTCTCCATCTAATATAGAGTAAAATAAAATTCTGCTTTCATATTCAGACAGAATATTTTTTATTTTCTCCTGATAAAGAGGCATTATGGTTTTATTTGAAAGAATTAATATTTTATCGTAAATCTCAAGATATTTTTTAATATTTTTAAGAATATCTCTGCCTATATATATATTGTAACTGCTGTCATGTGTATTCAGGGTAATTGTTTTCATAATTTCCGCTCCTTTGATTTTTTATATTTCTATTATATTATACTAAAAATTGTGGAAACTTAACAGATTTTATGATATTATCTTTTCAGTTAAAAAAATTTAAAAAATTTCAGAAAATATATTACAGGGAGGAAGAATAAATGAAAAATTTAAAAACTTTTCTGCTTATGGGGGTAATGACATTTCTTCTTATGCTTATAGGCAGTCTTATAGGAGGAAAACAGGGAGTATACTTTGCTTTTATCTTTGCAGCTTTCACAAACTTTATGTCTTACTGGTACAGCGACAAAATAGTTTTAAGTATGTACAGAGCAAGACCTGTTTCGGAAAATTCGGATGTATACAGAATTGTAAAAAATCTTACTGAAAGAGCAGGGCTTCCCATGCCAAAAGTTTATACAATAAACGAAAGCCAGCCCAACGCTTTTGCAACCGGAAGAAATCCAAAACATGCAGCCGTTGCTGTTACAACAGGACTTTTAAATATTCTTGATGACAACGAACTTGCAGGAGTAATAGGGCACGAACTTGGACATGTTAAGCACAGAGATATTTTAATAGGAACTGTGGCTGCCACTTTTGCAGCTGCAATAGCTTTTCTGGCAAATATGGCAAAATGGGCTGCAATTTTTGGCGGAAACAGGGACAGAGATGATGAGGGAGGAAATCCTCTTGCTCTTATTGGTGTGGCAATTTTTGCTCCGATAGCTGCTATGCTTGTACAGATGTGTATTTCAAGAACAAGAGAATACAAAGCTGATGAGTTCGGAGGGCAGATAAGCGGAAATCCTCTTTATCTTGCAAGAGCTTTGAGAAAACTTGAAATGGGAACAGAAAGATATCATATGGATACAAATCCTGCCATGGAAAATATGTTTATTGTCAGTCCTCTGTCATCAGGGCAGAAACTTGCTTCTCTTTTCAGCACACCCTTCAACAGCGGACAGAATTGCAAAACTGGAAGCTATGGCTGAAAGAGGATTTTAATAAAAATCAGGCAAACAAAAAAGCTGTTACAATTTAAAATGTAACAGCTTTAATTTTTATAATCTTGTAAATACTTCAATAATATTGAAAATATGGTCTCTTATTCTTCTGTAATGGTTTAAAATATCCATATAGCTTGTACTGAATACAGCTGACGTCCCCTCTTTTACATTTTCAAGGTGGAAATTTCTCGCCTGTCTGAATTTTTCAGTTATTTCATTGGCTTTTTTGATAGCTTTTATAAATCTTTCTTTATCTTTTGTTTCATAAGATATGTTAATTTCTCTGAACAACATTTCTATATTTTCGTTCAAATCAAACAATGTTTTTCTTGCCTTGTCATTAATAACAATATCATTGTCCTGAATTTTTCTTATTGATTTTGCTATTCTCATCAAATAGTCGCTGATTGTTTCATACTCATCACAGACTTCCAAATTTTTTCTTGTTTCTTCTCTCATGGAATCTGTCAAATCTTTGTTAAGTATCAGGAAGTTTACATCTGTTACTTCTTTTTGATACAAATCCAAATCATTTTCTATTTTTTGAAGTCTCGCAAGTTTTGCATCTGATATTACTTCATTCTTTGCCAAAGTTTCCTCAAGAGCAAACATCATCTCTTTGATATTCTGTCCCATTGTAAGAACTTCTATTTTTGTCTGTCCGACAACAAAGCTCGGTGTTCCCACCATAAGTTTATCCAGTTTTGTAACTTTTTCTGCTGACTTTCCGCTGTCTTTCACAAGCTTAGTCAGGAAAACTGACAACGGTCCTGTAAAAGGAATAAATAAAATTACATTCAAAACATTAAACATTGTATGAGCTGTTGCTATTCCAAATGTTATATTATTTTCCACATCAACTATATGACCCAAAAATTTTATATAAAACGGAAAAATAGATGTTACCCATATAACTCCGATTATATTTATAATTGTGTGAGCATAAGCAGCTCTTTTGGCATTTGTTGTTGCTCCCAAAGAAGCTAAAAAAGCTGTGATTGTTGTTCCTACATTTTCACCAAGAACCAGTGCCACTGCTGTGGGATAATCTATAAGCCCCTGAACAGCAAGAGTAATTGTTATTCCAAGTGTTGCTGCCGATGATTGAACTATTCCTGTTATCAAAGCCCCGATAC
>UQXM01000184.1 GCA_900545035.1 uncultured Fusobacterium sp.
TTTTTGCAGCAGCAATTTCTTTTCCGAATAATTCTATTGTAGCAGCTCCGATGTCGATTATTTTTTTTACATCTTTTCTGCTTCCTATTCCACATTCAACCAAATATTTATCCAATCTCATCAAAATCTTTCTCCTTTCATTCTATGATAAAATTATACCACATAATTGCAAACTAATAAATCTATTGTGATTTTAAGTTTTTTAATGTATAATTGATATATCATTATTTTTGAAGGAGAAAATGTAAATGGTTGATTTTGATAAAGTTGATAAATATATAGGCTATATAGAAGAGGGAACAGTGCCTGAAGGAATGACTTTTAATGAATTTGCAAAAGAATTCTATCAGGAAAGCAAGATTATTCCTCTTTCAAAATATTTAAGGAGCAGAAACAGAACTTCTAAAATGCCTAAAATTATGAATACAAAAAAAACAGGAGAAATTTTGTGTGATACTGAAAAAGTTGGAGATGAAATAAAAATTTTTCTCAGAAGGAAAGGTTTTAATGAAATTCCGGAGCTTAATTATACTATTGTTATGCTTGTAAGAAAAGTTGACCTTATGGATAACTGGAAAAAAATAGTTGCATATCTCCAAGGTGATAAAACAATAGAGGAAATCAATAATTCTACAAAAAGCCGCCTTTTCCCTGCAGAAATAGAAAAATTGGAAAATTTTATAATGTCTGAACTGAATATTGACGAAGAAAAATTGAACTGGTTTTTAAGTAAATTTGAAAAACTTGAAAAGAATAAAGACCTCTTCCGTGCGGTCAAAAAATTAACAAGGCAGTAAAAATTATTTTTTACTGCCTGTAATTTTGTATTAAAACTTATTTGTTCCCGTATTTATTATATGAAACCTTAGCCCAATTTATATCTTTCTCTGTATAATTTGGTTTTTCTTCGTTTGGATATCCTATTGCGATCAAGCACATAACCATAAGATTTTCAGGTGCTCCGATAAGATTTTTAAAATAATCTTCTGACATTGTTCCGTCAGCAGTTTTTCTGTTATTTACTTGTACCCAGCAACTTCCAAGTCCCAATTCGTGTGCTTTTACTTGTATAGCAAATCCTGCTATCGAACAATCTTCCAACAGTGTTGTGGAATTTCCTTTTTGCCCCATAACAGCTATAATTAACGGAACATTTTCAGTAAAACTTGCTCCGTGTTCTCTCATTTTTGGAATTTCTGCAATAATTTTTTTATCATCAATTACAGCAAATTCACAAGCACGGCTGTTTTTCCCTGTAGGTGCAAGAAGTGCCGCTTTTAATAATTCATGAACTTTTTCTTTTTCAACCGGCATATCTTTATATTTTCTTATACTTCTTCTTGTAGTAAAATCCATATTATCACTGCTCCTTTATATTATTGTTAATTATTAATTTTATTTTTCAAATAAATTTTCTATATGTGGAATTATTTCTTCGGGAGTTACAACAGGAGAAAATCTTTTTATAACTTTTCCGTTTTTATCAATCAAAAATTTTGTAAAATTCCATTTTATATCATTGCCCAAAATAATATTTCCTAATTTTCCAAGTTTTTCTTTAAATGTATTTGTATCTTTATTTTTTATCTCTTCTGATACTTCTTTTTTTAAAAACTCAAATAAAGGCTCGGCATTCTTTCCGTTTACATCAATTTTTGCAAAAGTTTTAAAGCTTGTTCCAAATCTAAGCTGACAAAATTGTGCTATTTCTTCATTTGTTCCGGGAGCTTGATTTAAAAATTGATTACACGGAAAATCTAAAATTTCAAATCCTTTTTCTTTATACATTTCATATAACTTTTCCAAACCATCATATTGAGGAGTAAAACCGCATCCTGTTGCAGTATTTACTATAAGCAGAACTTTTCCTTTGTAATCGGACATTGAAACATCATTTCCTCTTATATCTTTTACTTTAAAATCGTAAATATTCAATTTAACATCGCTCCCTTATTATTGTTTTATTAAACTGTATAAATATTCTATTTCCTGCTTCCATATACTGCTGTCTATTGTTTCCAAAATAATAGGAATATTATCAAATCTTTTATCATTCATAAATCTTATAAAAAATTTCTCTCCCAACATTCCTTTGCCTATACTTTCATGTCTGTCTTTTTTTGAGCCTGTATCAAATTTTGTATCATTAAGATGAACACCTTTCAAATATTTAAAACCAATACATTTTTCAAATTCTGACATAGTATTTTCGTACCCCTCTTCATCTTTCAGTTCATATCCTGCTGCAAGAGTATGACAAGTATCAAGGCACACACCTATTCTTGATTTATCTTCAATAAGATTTATTATTTTTCCTATCTCTTCAAATCTGCTTCCAAGATTGCTTCCCTGACCTGCTGTATTTTCAAGAACTATTACTACTTCAGAAACTTTTTTCATAGCTGTATTTATTCCTTCTGCTATCAGCTGAATGCATTCATCAGTTGAAATTTCATTTAAATGACTTCCCGGATGCATATTTATATATTTTAGTCCTAGCAAACGGCATCTTTCCATTTCATCAATAAAAGCATTAAGTGATTTTTCTCTCTTCTCTTTATCTGCATTTCCAAGATTTTGCAGATAACCATTATGAGGAAGAATATGCTCTGCTGATATATTTGAATTTTTTAAAAGTTCTCTGAATTTTTTTATTTCACTTTCTTCCAATGGCTTTGAATCCCATCTCCTTTGATTTTTTAGAAAGAGAGCAAAAGCTTTTGCTCCTATTTCTTCTGCATTTTGAAAAGTATTGGATACACCGCCTTGGCTGCTCACATGGGCACCAAGAAATTTATTAATTTTATTTTTTTGATTCTCTATGTTAATTCACCTCTTTTAATTTATATAATAATCTTATAAGTATATTATATCACAAAACAAAAGATTATAAAATAATATTAAAAAAGTATTCTATATTTAAAATGAAAAGAGGATTAAAAAATTAAAATTTAATC
>UQXM01000185.1 GCA_900545035.1 uncultured Fusobacterium sp.
ACAGGGCTTAAATGGGAATTTACAAAAAAAGCTGTGAACAATGAAAAATATGTAGTATGTAATGCTGACGAGGGGGATCCCGGAGCTTTTATGGACAGATCCATTCTTGAGGGAGATCCTCATGGTGTATTGGAAGCTATGACAATCTGCGGATATGCTGTGGGAGCTTCAAAAGGACTTGTATATATAAGGGCTGAATATCCTGTGGCTGTAAAAAGATTGGAAAGAGCTATTCACGATGCAAAACAATCAGGATATCTGGGAGAAAATATCTTAGAAAGTGGATTTTCATTTGATATAGAAATTAAACTTGGAGCAGGAGCTTTTGTCTGTGGTGAAGAAACTGCCCTTATACATTCTATGGAAGGAGAAAGGGGAGAACCTACAACAAAACCGCCGTTTCCTGCTGAAGCAGGTTATTGGAAAAAACCTACAAATGTAAACAATGTAGAAACTTTTGCCAATATCACAAAAATAATTTTAAATGGTGCAGACTGGTTCAAAAGCATAGGTACTCCAAAATCTCCGGGAACAAAAGTATTCGCTCTTGCAGGAAAGGTAAATAATGTAGGACTTGTAGAAGTGCCTATGGGAACTACTTTAAGAGAAGTTATTTTTGATATTGGGGACGGAATAAAGAAAAATAAAAAATTTAAAGCTGTTCAGACAGGAGGTCCTTCCGGCGGATGTTTAACGGAGCAGGATTTAGATACACCTATTGATTTTGACACTCTTTTGGAAAAAGGATCTATGATGGGATCAGGGGGAATGATTGTTATGGACGAAGACGATTGTATGGTTTCCATTGCAAAATTTTATCTTGAATTTACCCTTGATGAATCCTGCGGAAAATGTACTCCGTGTAGAATAGGAAATACAAGACTTCATGAAATTCTAGAAAGAATTACAAAAGGAGAGGGAAAAAGAGAAGATATCGAACTGTTAAAAGAACTTTCAACTACAATAAAAGATACTGCCCTTTGCGGACTTGGTCAGACTTCGCCCAATCCTGTTCTTTCAACAATAAATAAATTCTATGACGAATATTTGGCACATATCATTGATAAAAAATGTCCAGCTAAACAATGTAAAGCTCTCATAAAATATGAAATTAATCAAAATAAATGTGTTGGCTGTACTCTTTGTGCAAGAAATTGTCCTGTCCACTGTATCACAAGCAAAGTAAAAACGCCTCATATAATTAATCAAAATCTCTGCATAAAATGTGGTTCATGTTATGAAACTTGTAAATTCAAAGCAGTTGAAATAGTATAGGGAGGGATATTATGAAACTTATCAAAATAAATATTGACGGCATAGAATTTGAAACTAAAACAGGTACAACAATATTGGAAGCTGCCAAATCAATAGGTATCAATATTCCAAGTCTGTGCTATCTGAATATGAGCGATATAGGATATAAAAATAATTGTTCTTCATGCAGAATATGTGTTGTTGAGGTAAAAGGAAGAAAAAATCTTGCTCCTGCCTGCTCTACACCTGTATTTGAAGGAATGGAAGTTATCACAAATTCACTGAGAGTAGTGAAAGAAAGAAAAACTATTCTTGAACTTATGCTTTCAGATCATCCTGCTGATTGTTTGCTTTGCATAAAAAATGGAAAATGTGAATTACAAAAACTGGCTGTTGATTTTGGAATAAGAGAAATAAGATTTAAAGGAAAAATGACAAACAACAGAAAAGAATATTCACCCTCTATTATAAGAGATGCAGATAAATGTATCCTATGCAAAAGATGTGAAACAATGTGCCGTGAAATTCAAACCTGTTCTGTACTTTCAAGTATACAAAGAGGATTTCACGCAAGTATAGGTACAGCTTTTGAGCAAAATATGGAAACAACAATCTGCACATACTGTGGACAATGTGTGGCTGTATGTCCTGTGGGAGCTTTATATGAAACAGATTACACTACACAACTTATGAACGATTTGAGCAAAGAAGATAAAGTTGTTATTGCACAAGTTGCTCCTGCTGTAAGAGTAGCTATAGGAGAAGAATTTGGTTTTGCTCCCGGAGAAGATGTTACTGGAAAACTTGTAACAGCTCTTAAAATGGTTGGGTTTAAATATGTATTTGACACAAATTTTGCAGCTGACCTTACAATTATGGAAGAAGCTGCCGAACTGAAAGAAAGACTTGAAAAAAGCCTTGCAGGAGAACAAACTTCTCTTCCTATCATTACTTCATGCTGTCCTGCATGGGTAAAATTTGCAGAACATCATTTTCATGGATTTTTAAAAAATCTTTCAACTGCAAAATCCCCTCAGCAGATGTTTGGAGCTGTAGCAAAAAATATCTGGGCTAAAGAAGCTGGAATTGAAAGAAATAAGATTGTTTGTGTTTCTGTAATGCCTTGTCTTGCAAAAAAATATGAGGCTTCAAGAAATAAATTCAAAACAGGAGGAGAGCCTGATGTAGATTATTCTATCTCTACTCGTCAAATTGCAAGCCTTTTAAAACAAGCAAATATTGATTTGAAAACTCTGAAAGAAACTAAATTTGACACACCTCTTGGATATTCAACAGGAGCTGCAGATATTTTTGGAAAAACTGGAGGAGTAATAGAAGCAGCAACAAGAACTCTTTATGAATGGATAACAGGTAAAGAACTTGAAAAAGTTGATTTTGAACAATTCAGAGGTATTGAAGGAATAAGAACAGCAAAAATCACTGTTGGAGATTTAAAATTAAAAATTGGTGTAGTAAATGGACTTGGAGCTGCCAGAGAACTTCTTGGCAGAATTGAAAGAGGAGAGGAAACTTTCCATGCTGTTGAAATTATGGCTTGTAAAGGCGGTTGTGTAGGAGGCGGAGGTCAGCCTTTCCATGGCGGAAATTTTGACATTGTAAAAGAAAGAATAAAAGGACTTGAAAAAATAGATTCTAGTAAAATTATCAGAAAATCTCATGAAAATCCTTA
>UQXM01000186.1 GCA_900545035.1 uncultured Fusobacterium sp.
ACTTTTTTCAAAATAGCAGGCCAATTTCCTTTTTCATTGTCATTAAAGTCTATTCCAAGTGCTCCCGGATATCCCATTGTAGGTGAAGGAAGGTCAGCTTCTACGAAATATCCTCCCTCTTCCGCAACTCTTTTTAAAAGAGGTTCTGTATGAGCATCATTTGTTGCAAAGAATGCTGTATTTTTACCATATTTTTGAAGCCAGTTAGGAACTTGCTCAAGTATGTACTGCTGAGCTCCTGCAACTCCAACATCACTTACAGGGTCAGGTGCAGAAACATCTATAAATTCCATTCCCATATCTTTTGCTGTTTCAGCCATTATATTTCTTCTTCTTGATAACATTTCATAGCTTAAATGTCTTGGGAAAGATACATGAACAAATTTTTCTGCTCCCATATCTTTCGCAGCTTTAACAATCAGATATCCTCTTGCTATTGCATCTGGATAAAGTGCAAGGTCTGACACATCTGCTATCATTTCAGGATCTTCATGGGCTGTGTTAGCCATTAATATAATATCAGGTCTTTTATCTCTTATTCTTCTGAATGCTTCCACAGTTCCGGGAACTGCTTCTGTCATTATTACCGCTTTCATTTCAGGGTCATCTGCAAGAGAAACTATCTGTGAAATTGTTGTTTCCATCTCCTGCATAAAGTTATCAGGGTATGTTATGTGAACTACCTTTCCTCCCTTATCAGCAGCTCCGTATTTAGCCATTACAGCTTCCGCTCCTCTTAACGAATCTTCAGACTGCGAAACTGTTCCGCTGACTACTCCTATGTGATAGGCAAAACTTACTGCTGATATTGCTGTCATAAATATTGCTGCTAATACTTTCTTCATAAATACTCCTCCCATATTATATAATCTTGTAAATTAAACGATTTTTGACAGTATAGTCCATTTTTTTGGTACTCTGGTCACTATCAAGTAATCAATTAATTATGTGAAATTATACTCCTTATCTTTACCAAAGTCAATATAAAGAATGATATATATTTTTCCTGAACGGTATCTATTTTTTTAATGCTTTTCATAACATAAAAAATTGACTGCTTTTCAGCAGTCAATTTTTATTTTAACACTTATACAAAATTTAATTTTTTGAATATAAACTGCCGTTATTCTATATCTAAGGGTACTTTTCTTAGTGGTGCGGGAAATGCTTTATTCAACATTCCAAAATCTTCTTTATCCAATTTTATTTTTAAACATTCTATATTCTGTTTCATATGCTCCAATTTTGAAGCTTTGGGAATTGCCAACATATTATTTTGACTAAGTACGAAACATAAAAGCACCTGCATAGGAGTTATTTTATGCTTATCTGCAACTTTTTTGACTGCTTCAGACTGCAGAAGCTGACCTCTGAGCCTTCCTCCCTGTGCCAAAGGACAATAAGCTATTGTTGCAATATTATTTCTGTCTGTAAAAGGTTTCAGAGAATACTCTATTCCTCTTGATCCAAGATGATAAAGCACCTGATTTACACAGCAGTTTTCCCCGTCTGAAATATCAAGTATTTCTTCCATATCATCTATATCCATATTTGATACTCCCCAACGACGAATTTTTCCTTTTCTTTTCAGTTCTTCCATGCATTCGATTGTTTCTTCAAAAGGTATCATTCCTCTCCAGTGAAGAAGATATAAATCAAGATAATCTGTTCCCAGCCTTTTTAAAGTTTTTTCACAAGCTTGAAAAATTCTGCCCCTTCCTGCATTACTCGGAAGAACTTTTGAAATCAGAAAAAGTTTTTCTCTGTCATAACCTTTTATAGCTTCTCCCACAAGAAGTTCACTTCTTCCGTTCCCATACATTTCCGCTGTATCAATTGTTGTTACTCCATTATCTATTGCATACCTTATACTTGCTATCTCCTCTTCTCTGTCTTTTTGAGAATCTCCCATATACCATGTCCCTATTCCAAGGTTTCCTATTTCTGTTCCATCTGATAAAACTACTTTTTTATTCATAAGACTTCCTCCTCTTTATTTTACAAATTTTCTGTATACTTATTTTTAAATTTATATAAAAAATCTAGAAACTATTTTTATTAATATTGGATAAACTGCTATCACTGTTACCAAACGACAAAACTGCATAACTGCAACTTTTGGTGTATCAGCATCCAATTCTTCTGCAATAATCGCCATATCAGAGATTCCCCCTGGAGCTGCTGAAAAAAGAGAAGTTTGAATTGAAAAATTCGTTATTTTATATATAATCACTCCTAATATAAGATTCATTAAACAAAATCCTATTATAACAATAATAACAGGAACAGTAATTTCTTTTAAACTTACGATATCTTTCATCGTCATTTGTGTCCCTATAAAAGCTCCTGCAAGAATCTGTATAAATTGCTTTAATCTTGAAGGAATATATGCCTTATTTGAAAAGATATTGTAAAAAGCTGTTCCTACCATGGCAATACTCATTGCTCCTGCTGGTATTTTTGAATACAATCCTATTATTCCTGCTACTGCTCCTATTAAAATAGTAATAGAAGTTCTTTTTAACATAACACCAAAAGAAATTTCACCTTTTAACTTATTTTTTACACCTTCAAAAGAATTACTTTTCTCCTGTTTGTTTTTATTAATTTTTTTTACAACAAATTTTATAACAAATGGAAGAATTCCTACTACAGAAACCATACGAATAAGTTGAAGTATTGCAACTTTAGCAGAATCAGCTCCAAAATCATAAGATATAATACTTATGTCTGTAATCCCTCCTGGAGCTGTAGCAAAAAGAGCTGTAACTATATCAATTTCAGTTGTAAGATAAATAAAAAATCCCATAACAAAATTAAATGCAGCCATAAGAGTTACCAATAAAACAGCTGGAAATAATGTTTTCTTAAGCCCTTTAATATCTTCCAATGTTATTTTTGATCCAATAAATATACCAGTTGCTATTTGAGTTA
>UQXM01000187.1 GCA_900545035.1 uncultured Fusobacterium sp.
TAATCGTGTTGTCGTTGGTTCAAGTCCAACAAGAAGCGCCATTTTTTATTTTTTGGAAAAATATATTTAATTAAATTTTAAGTTTGTTCTTTAAAAATGAATATAGATGAAAGCAGGAACAGTGAATAACTGTTCTTTTTTTATATAAAAATATATAAAAAACAAAATTCTCTAAAAAAAATACGAAACAATTTTTAATACTGAAAATTTTATTTTTTATTTATCATTAAATAAAAAAAAGAAACAGTCATATCTGTAAAAGATTTTCTGTTTCTGAAACTGTATTTACAATGATATCGATAACGGAGAGATATTCACAGTAAAATACACCAGAAAAAAACCAATACTTAAATAAAACTGCTTCCATTTTTAAGAAACTAAAGTTATTATATCATATATTTAATTTAATTTCAAGTCTTTAATAAAACAAAAAGAGTTTAAAAGATGTTGATTATCTCTTAAACTCTTTTATACTAATTCCCCCCAGAATTACATTAATATTATACTTTAGAGGGGAATAAATGTCAAAATTTATTAATTTTCTTCTTCCTTTAAATTTTTTCCTTTTATTATCCAGTTTTTACCCTCAACAAGTCTTGCTACAAGCATGGAAGCTATTGTATCTCCGCTGGCATTAATCATAGTTGCCGGAGGATCAACAAGATATCCTATTGTAGCTATAATAGGAAAAGCTTCAGGAGGGAAACCATAGATAGAAACTATAAACATTTCTCCGATAAGTCCTCCTCCGGGAACTCCGGACATTACCACACCGCCGACAAGGGCAATCAGAACAGCACTGATATATGTGCTCATTCCTGTGAACGGAATATCAAATATTCCGAAAAGGAAAGATATTTTTAAAATTGTACTGAAACAAGTTCCGTCCATATGAGCTGTTGCTCCGATAGGAAGAACAATTTCTCTGATGTCTTTAGGGACACCTATATTTTCACATGCTTCCAAATTAACAGGAAGTGTTGCTATTGAGCTTTGAGTAGCCACAGCTGTAACTGCAGGAGAGATTACATATTTTAATGATTTAAGCCCCTCCATACCTGCCGAAATATAGGCATAGGCAGGGAAAGCAATAAACAGGTAAGCAAAGCATAGGGGATAATAAATAAGCATTGCTCTGGCATAAGAGCCTAAAAGTTCCTGTCCGTACTGTCCGACCAAAGCTCCGAAATAAGCTCCAAGTCCGATTGGTGCATAATACATTAAAAGATTAATCATCTTTAAAAATACAGCTGCAAGGGCTTCCAAGCCGTTTGCTATAACTTTCCCCTTTTCTCCGATCATATTCACACAAAGTCCGAATACAATAGAGAAGATAATAAGAGGAAGCATGTTACTTCTTGATATAAGCTGAGGGAAATCTGTAACAGTAAGAGCCGCCACAATCTGTTCTCCTGTTTGGAAAGGCTTTAAAGCTTCTGCAGGTGGCAGATTAAGATTGATTCCCTGAGCAGGGGGATATAATAAAACAATAACGATAATTATTAAAGATGCCACAAATCCTGTTGAAAAAAATACAAGAAGCAGACTTTTCAAAATATTTCCCAGTCTTTTCATATTGCTCATACTTGCAACAGAACTGCTTATTGTTACAAACACAAGAGGCACAACAATGGTAAACATTGCATTAATAAACAAATCTCCGAAAGGTTTAAGAATTGAAGCTCTGTCTTTCAGAAATCCTCCCAAAATACTTCCGATGATTATTGAAGCGAGAAGTATAATTGAAAAGCGGTAATTCTCCCAAAATGTTTTTTTATTTTTGTTCATAAGTATATTCTCCTTAAAATTTATAATATTAAAATGTCTGTAATTATATTTTATAATTTATTCATATATATAGCCACTCTTCAATTGGATAAAAGTAATTGTTCAAAAAAATATTTTAAAAATATATATATTTCAATATATATTAAAAATAATTTGTTCATAAAATATGAATTTGTAAAAATTACAGAAATATGTTATCTTAAAGTAAAAGGAAATGAAAAATAAAAATCTCGGTATTAAAAATTGTTCCTCAATTCAAATAGAGCAATATAAATAGAAACTATTTTTTTTTAGAGAATTTTATTTTTCACTTGAAGATATAAATTGAAATAAAGGAAATATTATGGAAAAAAAACTTAGGATTACAGTTCCTGCTGAAATTTACAAAATTATAGAGAGCGACTTGGAGGATTTCGGAATTACGAAAAATTATCTGTGCAACTATATTTTTGAAAACAGTGAGGGATTTAAACAGATATACAATTATAAATACGGAAATGTAAAAAAAATAATTCAGTTTAACCTGAACAAAAAAAACAGGGAAAATTATTATTCTTTTTTGGCTGAAAAAAATATCGAGGTGGAAGCAGAATATTTCAGAAATATTTTTCTTCACTATGCACAAAAATCAAAAAAGAGCAGAGAATTTTTTATATTTAAAGATATAATCGGAAGAATAGCTTCTGCAATAGACAATAAAAAAAAGATAACAGTAACTTTTGCAGACGAAAGCAGAAAAACAATATCCCCTTACTACATTGCCTCTTCAGAACTGGAGCTGAAAAATTATCTTTTTTCATATGATGAAGAAGCAAAAAAATTTAAAAATTTCAGCATAAGGAATATAAGGTCGGTATATGTAACAGGGCAGAATGTTTATGACGAAAATATGGGATATGTAAAAAATGTAATTGAAAATTTCGACCCCTTTTTGTCTTACAATAAAACTGTAACAGTGAGATTTACAGATGAGGGGCTTGAACTTCTTAATAATCTTAAAACATACAGACCGAAAATTTTGGAACAAGACGGAAATATTTATAAATTTCAGTGTTCGATATTGCTGGGGAAAAGATATTTTTCAAATTTCTGGAATGAGGCAGAGAT
>UQXM01000188.1 GCA_900545035.1 uncultured Fusobacterium sp.
ATAAAATTTTAAAAATTATTTTTATAATTTATTATAACATATGGCTTAAAAAATATGGAAGCTGAACTTTCCACCAAGGCCAGTCATGATCAACATCATATCCCCAATAATCTATCCATGCAGGAACATGAAGATTTTCCAAAGCCTCTTTCATTTTATTTGTATCGACAATACATTCTGCTTCCCATCTTCCTTGCCCCACACAGATAACTATTTTTGAATTTCTGTATATATCCAGATAATAGTGATTCCAAGGGATATTTCTTAAAAATTCTGCCGGCGAATTATTGTAAATCAACTCGTCGTTATAATTTGGAAAAAAGAAATGTGCATCATAAAGTCCGCTCAAAGCTATAAGATTATCAAAGATATCAGGACGACGGAAAAAGAAATTAGCTGAATGATATGCTCCCATGCTGCATCCTGTTGCCATAAATTTTCCTTGATAATTTTCATGGGCAGTTTCATTATGTATTTGGCGAAATCTTGGTACAGCTTCATTTACAATATAGTTGAACCACTTTTCATGCTGAACTATTCTTTCGTGATAATCTCCGCCTTTTTTAGACCAACTTTCAAGATCTATACTATCAATACAAAAAAGTTGCAATCTTCCTTGTTCAATATATTCTGCAACAGCATCTACCATTTTAAAATTTTCAAAATCAAAAAATCTTCCGTCTTGAGCAGGAAAAACAACACAAGGTTTTCCTCCATGTCCGTAAACTTTAAATTCCATATCTCTTCCCAGAGAATGACTGTATTCTTTATAATAAGCTGTATACATTTTTATGTCCTCCAATAAATATTAACATTTTTTCAAGTATGTATCTATAAATTCAAAACATTCATCCAAAGTTTCAAATCTGGCTGTTATCATATCATTTCCCATTGCTCCTGCAAGAACATCAGGCATTCTTTCTTCCATTACAATGTGGTTTCTGTATTTCTCTGTAATTTCATTGTATGGAAAAACATATTTGTGGGCATCTCTTCTTGCTGCATAGACACAGTGATACGGTCTTGAATTTTTATCAAATCTTCCCTCATTATATACAACCATATTTGCCCAAATCTGATAAACACTGATATTGTTTGCAAAGTTCATCATATCGGGAGTATATCCTCCGGGTGGACGCATATTTACTTCAAGCCCTATGATATCTCCTTTATTTCCTAAACCTTTTTTATCTTCTAAAAGTCTGAAAAATTCGCAATGGAAGAAACGGCTGTTTGTATCAAAACTTTGCACGGTTTTTCTTCCTGCCTCTTTTAAATCTTCGGGAATTTCTCTGTATGAATAATACATAACATCTTTTTGTTCATTGACCAAATCCATAATAGGAATAGGATAACCGTGAGCAGTTTCAAAAATTATCTCTTTGTTTTTACCTGCTATACCGTCATAAGAAAGAAGTTCTCCGTTGATAAATTCTTCCATTATATATTCCACACTTTTATCATATGTAGCATAGAAATATTCCAATTCCTCTTGGTTTGAAAGTTTATAAGTGGCAGCAGCTCCCACTCCGTTGTTTGGTTTTACCACAACAGGATAACCTGTTTCATTTATAAATTTTTCAGTTTCTTTATAGTCATCTGTGACTATATGGTAACGAGCTGTTTTTACTCCCGCTTTTTTATAAAATTCTTTCATTGCACTTTTATATTTTATTCCTGCAATTTTATCATCTTTTAATCCTGTACAGATATTAAAGTCTGTACGAAGATGAGCATCTCTTAAAAGCCAGTATTCGTTGTTTGATTCCAGCCAGTCAATACGCCCATATTTAAAAGCGAAATATGCACAAGCACGATATACTTCATCATAATTTTCCAATGAAGAAACTTTGTAATATTCATTTATTGAATTTTTAAGTTCAGGACTTAATTTGTCGTATTCTTCATCTCCTATTGCTAAAGTATTTACCCCATTATTTTTTAATCCCCTGCAAAAATTCCAATAGCTTTTTGGAAAATTCGGTGATATAAACACAAAATTCATATGCTTCACCCCTGTTTCTCATAAAAATATTAAATTAATATTAGCACATTATTCCGGGATAATCAATTTCTTTTTTATATAAATTATCTATTTAAAAGAGCATATATCTTTATATACCGATTTTTTTATTATTTAGCATTTGAAAAAAATATTACATCTGTACTGATTTTTTAATATATTTCTTAATCTGAACTGAATTTATTATTTGTATTATTTTTCTGAAAGTGTTATTATTTATATATAGAAATTATCAAGGAGGCAGGTTATGAATAAAAAAAATATTATTGTTCCTTTTTTATTGATTTCATCTTTGGCTTTTGCAGATATACAGGTGGACTCTATAAAGAAAGAAAAGAAAACAACAGATTATTCTTACAGTATTACTGTACCAAATTTTAAATTGAATGGAAAAGAGTTGAAAGATGTAAACGGAGCTTTTGAGAACGAAATTTTAACTCTTATTAAAAAAACAAAATTTGAGGGGAAAGAGCTTTCAAAACTTGGTTCTTCAGCCAAGGCAGAAACAGTTGCTGATTTCGAAAAATATGAAAACAGTTTCGGTGTAGCTTCTGTTGTAACAGAAAACTATACATATACAGGAGGAGCTAACGGAATAACTGTTTTAAACAGTTATAATCTTGATGAAAGAAACGGTAAAATTTTATTATTTGATGATATATTTATCGAGAGTGCAAAACAATCGTTTGAAAAGGGTATATTACAGATTGTAAAAAATAATAATTCCGGGAAATATATGAGTGATATTGAAAATGTAAATCTTGATGATGCTGTAATGTATTTTGAAGGAGATTATATCATTTTCAAATTTCAAAAATACAGTATTGCTCCGG
>UQXM01000189.1 GCA_900545035.1 uncultured Fusobacterium sp.
AAACAGGTGCTATAACAGAAATTCTTTCCATTTTTCCTCCTTCATTTTTTAATTTTATTTTACAAATTAATAATAAAAAGTTCAGATTAAAAAACAGTTAAAAAAAAATTTTATTGATATTTTTCAAAATATTATTTTTTATACAAGAGAAATGTATATCCGTATTTAAAAAATTTAAAATATTTTTGAAAATTTTAAATAAAAAAATTTTTTACTAAATCTTAATTTTTTTATGATAATATGGTAAATTAAAAATATAAAAGTATGGAGGTGGTCTATGAAAAAAATATTAATTATAGAAGATGAGAAAAAAATAAGGCGTTTTCTTCAGCTGGAACTGGAGCATGAAGGATATTATGTAGCAACAGCAGAAAATGGAGCAGACGGGCTGGAAAAATTTAAAAAAGATTATTTTGACCTCATTCTCCTTGACCTTATGATGCCGAAAATGTCAGGGGAAGAGGTGTGCCGTGCTGTGAGAAATATTTCTCAAGTTCCTATAATCGTTCTTACTGCAAAAGACCAGACTCTTAACAAAGTGGAACTTTTAGATATGGGAGCTGACGATTATCTTACAAAGCCTTTTGAGATTGAAGAACTTTTTGCCAGAATGAGAGTGGCTCTAAGAAACAAAAAAGATTTTGAAAATACAGGTTTTATTATTTATCATTCATTAAAGCTTGATATTAACAGTAAAAAACTATATAAAAACGAAAAAGAAATCTATCTCACAAAAAAAGAATTTAATATTTTTCATCTGCTTCTTCTTAATAAAGAAATTGTCATATCAAGAGAAAAAATTTTGGCAGATGTATGGGGGTTTGATTTTGAGGGAGAGGAAAAAATTGTTGATGTATATATAAATGCTTTGAGAAAGAAAGTTGATACCAATGAGGAAAAATATATTCATACTGCCAGAGGCTTTGGATATATGTTAAAAAAAGAAGGAGATTAATTATGAAAAAACTTTCTGATGAACTTACAAAAAGCTACCGCATCCTGATTGTTCTTTTTACTTTTTCATTTGTTGGTATTATGGCTTTTTTTGCTTCATATATAAAAAATGTATCTCATGCAGATATTATTACCACAAATGGTTTTATAAACTATGAGCTGGCAGAATTTGAACAAAAACTTGCATCGGGAAAAAATATCGAAGAACTTTTTAGGGGAGCTTTGGAAGAATGTCCTAAAATAAATGGAATTTCTGTAATTTTTGATTATCAGGGAAAAATATTCACAGAAAATTTTTCAAAAAATCTTATTTCCCTTATATCAGAAAAAGATTTTTCTGAAGATATCCAAAGCATAGGATTTTATAAATATGAACTCCTTCACAGAAAAATTGATATAAAAGGAATTTCGCCCATTGAACTGACAATTATAAAAGATATGGAGGAAGACAGAGAAATAATTTCTGGAATTATAAAATTTTCAATAGGACTTATTGCTTTTACCATTTTATTAAGCCTTTATATTTCCAGAAAATTTTATAATCGTTTTATTCCTCCTCTGAAAAAATTACAAGAAATTACAAACAATATAAATTTAGGAAATCTGGCTCATAAAATTGATACTGAAAATAGTTTTGTAGAATTTGATACTGTTATTACTTCATATGAAAATATGCTGACAAGGCTGAAATCTCAAACTGATGCACAAATTGATTTTGTAAACAACGCTTCTCATGAACTGAAAACTCCAATTTTTATTATAAGCGGATATGTCAATCTCATAAAAAGATGGGGAATTGAAAATAAAGAAATTTCTCTGGAAGCCCTTGAGTCTATCGAAGAGGAAACAAAAAATATGTCTGCTCTTGTATCAAAACTTTTATTCCTTGCCAAAGACAACAGAACAGATATGGAGTACAGCAGTTTTGATATTTCAAAAATTATAAATGATATTATAACTGACTTAAAAATTATCTATCCAAAACAAAAAATAAATTTTTTCTCCAAGACGGCAGTGATCTATTCTGATTGTGATTTAGTAAAACAACTGTTTATAAATTTTATTGAAAACGCAATAAAATATGGAAGAGGAAATGAAATTAATATTACAATTTTCAAAAATAAAAATATAACTGTGGAAATACAAGATAAAGGTGAGGGGATAAGCCGTGAAGATTTAAATCATATCTATGATAAATTTTTCAGAGTGGACAAAGCCAGAAGCAGAAATATGGGAAGTCATGGATTAGGACTTTCCATTGCCAAAAAAATTTCAGAAGTCCTTAATATTGATATAAATATTGAAAGTTCTGTTGGAGAGGGAACAACTGTTAAAATTACTCTGCCTCTGTCATAACAAATTTCTAATAAAATTTTATTTTTAATTAAATCTTAATCTGTTTGTGAAATAATCTTCCTTGAATAAAATTCAAGGAGGATTATTTTTATGAACTACATAAAATATGGACATCATATCTCTTATAAAAATTTTTTAAAAATTACATTTATCTATATTCTTGTTTTTATACCTATCATTCTTATTCGATATCCTGATATCAGAAATGAAATTAAATATTTTGTTATTGCAGACAATATGATTGAAACCAAAAATTTTCTTATTCTGAAGTATTTTTCCGAACTGTATCCTGATAAACCGCCTTTATATTTTTGGCTTTTTTCCTTTATAAAAAAATATTTCGGAAATAATTTTATTCCTTTGGCAGCAGGATTAGGAAGTACTCTTCCCTCATATCTTATCACTGTTATGAGTTACAGCCTTTTTTCAAAAATCAAAGATGAAAAAACAGGATTTATGATTTCACTTATTTTATGTACTATGCCTTTTTTCATAGGAACATCTGTTTTTTTACGAATGGATATGATGATG
>UQXM01000190.1 GCA_900545035.1 uncultured Fusobacterium sp.
AGAGGCTGTCCTACTGTTATTCTGTCTCCCTCTTTTCCTTTTGCCTCAAAATATTTTCCGTCAAGCTGAACAGTGTTTATTCCCACATGAATTAATATTTCTGTATCATCGTCAGAAGTAATTCCCAAAGCATGAAGAGTAGGAAATATTGTAGATAAAGTTCCGTTTACAGGAGAATATACCACTCCCTCTTCTGGAATTACAGCGACCCCTTTTCCCAGAGCTCCTGAGGCAAAAGCTTCATCTTGAGCATCTTTTAATGGAATAATTTTTCCTGTAAAAGGACTGGCAATAATTTCTTTATTCATTAGATTTTCTTTTACAATTTTATTACCAATTATTTTATTTTCCTCTTTTTTTGTTATTTCTTTCTTATCTTTAAAAGAAATAAATGTAAAAATAAAACCAAGAACAAGTGATAAAACAGCACCGATTACTGCAACAACAAGGTTATCCATAGAACCGTCGGGAGCAATCATTGCAGGGAATTCAAAAATACCCATTCCTCCTACCATAAATTTTCTGAAATTAAAATGTCCGTAATATCCCCCTACAATTCCACCAACAATACAACTGATGATAAATGGTTTTTTAAGAGGAAGAGTAAGCCCGTATATTGCAGGTTCTGTAACTCCAAATATCCCTGAAATAAAGTTTGGAAGAGCAAGTTCTTTTAACTTTTTATCTTTTGTTTTAAAGAATATTGCAAGAACGACTCCTGATGTAGCAAAAGTACAGGCAAAGAACGGCATCATTACATTATCATATCCAAATGTCATCATATTGTTAATATATACAGGAATAAATCCCCAGTGCATTCCAAAAATAACAAGTATCTGCCATGTAAATCCTACAACTGCTCCTGCAAGAAGAGGACTGATATTTCTGATTGCAAGAACTGTTTCAGAAATAAGTGTTGAACCAAAAATTGTTACAGGTCCGATAAGCATAAAACCTATTGGCAGAGCAACAAGAAGTGTCAGCATAGGTACAAAGAAAAATTTAACCAAATCAGGAACAAATCTGCTGAAAAATTTTTCACATTTAGCTGCAAAATATGTAACAAATATTACAGGAATGACTGTTGCTGTATAATCCATTGCTATGATTGGAATACCAAAGAAGTCAATATATACATTTGAAGAAAATGATGTTCCTGTAAACAGAGAATAAAGAGGCTCTCTTGAAGCAGAAAGTGCAGAAGCTTGTATTCCCGGATAACACATAATTGCTCCGATAACAAGTCCTATCATAGGTTTCAAACCAAATTTTTTAGCTGATGTATACCCTAGGAATAAAGGTAAATAAGTAAAAAGTCCATCTCCAATAGCATTGAAAACTAAATAAACTCCACAAGATGAATCATAAAATTCCATTGCTGTAAAAAGAGCATTAAGTCCTTTAAGCATACCACAAGCTGCCATTATTCCAAGAATCGGCTGGAATATTCCAGATACAATATCAAGAGCATTATCTAAAATCCCTCCTTTTTTTTCTGATAAGTTTTCCGAAGATGTTTCATCCAAATTTAATATTTTTATTACATGACTGTAAACCTCAGCAACTTGGTTTCCTATAACTACTTGATATTGTCCACCGCTTTTCATAACTGTAACAACTCCGTCCATATTTTTAATGACTTCATCATTTGCCGCCGAATCATCTTTTAATTTAAATCTCAGCCTTGTAATGCAATGTGTCAGACTTATTACATTTTCTTTTCCTCCGATTTGTTTTACAATTTCTTTTGCAAGTTCTTCATGTTTTTTCATAATTTTTTCCTCCAATTTATAAATAATTTAAAATATTGAAGGTTTAGCCAACTTAATGTCACTATCCATGTTTCAATTAAAACTTTGTTTATTTTTTGAATTTTCTTTTTGTATTCTCTCAATATGAATTGTCAGATATAATATTTCTTCTTCGCTGATTTCATATGAATATTTTTTTTCTATATAATCTACAATTTTTAAAGTACATTCGTAAGAAGATTTATATTTTTTCTTTATAAGAGTTAAAAGGTCTTCGTCCTGTTCTGATTGATGAATACTTTTTTGAAACAATCGTAATGAAAAAAATTTCAAGTGTGTAATAAACCTGTAAAAATATACAGAATCTTCATTTAACTTTATTTGAAAATGATATGTAACTATTGTTACTATTTGATGTATTAGATTTGTAACTTCACTTATTTCTTTTATTGCATTATAATCATTGTCCATTTGTGCATTGACAATGTGAAGTGCTATAAATCCCGCCTCATCTTCGATAAGTTTTATATTAAAAGCTTCATCTATAAATTTTAAAGCTTGAAGCCCAATTTCAAATTCTTCTTTATAAAATTTTTTTATGTCCCACAACATAATATTTTTTGTACTTATCCCCTCTTTTTGACGAAGTATTGCCATATAAATATGGTCAAGAAGAGTAATATATATAAATTCGTTTAAATTTCGTGAAGTTTTTGTTTTGGCATATTTAATTATTTTTTCTGTAATATTTACATATTCTATTGGAATATCACAAAGAAGCTGTTGTAATCTTAAATTTGTATCAGGATTTATCAGAGAAAAAATTTTATCTATTTTTGTTTCGTCTATATTATCTCCAATTTTTTTGTGAAAAGCTATTCCGCATCCCATGATTATTTTTTCAGGCTGTTCTTTTTCATAAACAACAACTACATTATTGTTGAGTATTTTCCCGATTTTCATAAAATCCTCCCTTAAAAAAAGACCTATTTATACAAAAAAGCATAACAAAAAATAATAAATACTTTTTTATATAAATAGGTCTAGCTTGTATTTAAACAATCACTATCCAA
>UQXM01000191.1 GCA_900545035.1 uncultured Fusobacterium sp.
CTGTTTCTTTTCTGGTAGATAGAAGTAATAGATTTTCAAAAACTCCTTTAAAAAAAATAAAAGTAAAATCTATTAGCATTATAAAAAAACAATATAATAATTAAGGCCCAAATCCAAAATTTGAATTTGAGCCTTTTATTTTACATATTTTTATTTTAAGATTATTCTCTTCCCCAAGTATTAGGAGATTTATTCCATTTAAGAGCTATCTCTTTTTCTTCTTCTGTTAAATATTTTTGTTCTGTTGCAACACCTATTAATGTAGTGAAGTCAGAAAGGTTTGTCCAAGGGATTCCTGCTGCTGCAAAGTTTGTAATAGCTTTTTCAAATTCATAAGAGAATATAGCTATAACTTCCACATCTTTTGCTCCTGCTTCTCTTGCAGCTTCAACTGCTTTTATAGAACTTCCTCCTGTTGAAACAAGGTCTTCTATAACTATTACTTTTTTACCTTCAAAATCTGCTCCCTCTATTTGTCTTCCTGCTCCGTGGTCTTTTTTCTCACTACGGATATATGCCATAGGAACATTTAATCTTTCTGCTATAAATGCTGCCCAAGGAATTCCTGCTGTTGCTGTTCCTGCAAGAACATCAAATTCTTTTCCTTTTAGTGCTTCAATAAATCCGTCAACAACAACTTTTCTCTCTTCAGGATATCCTATCATTTTTCTGTTATCACAATATATAGGGCTTTTTATTCCTGAAACAAATGTAAACGGTTCAGCAACATTTAATCTTACTGCTCCCACACCTAATAATGATTGTGCTACTCCTTTTGCACTGTTTGTACTCATCTATATCACTTCCTTACCAATTTTATTTATAAATTCTCCATTGTTATACACAATATTTCCTCTTACCATTGTAGTAAGAATTTTTCCGCCTTTTTCAAATCCCTCATATGATGTCCAGCCGCATTTTGAAATAACTTCATCTTGTGAAATAACTTCTTCTGTTGTCATATCAACTATTACCAAATCAGCGTCATAACCAACAGATATTTTTCCTTTATTTTTTAATCCGAAAATCTCCGCCTGATTTCCGCTCATAATTTTTATAAGTTTATCCAGAGAAATTTTTTCACATCTTACAGCTTTCAGCATCATTTCAAGAGAATTTTCTGCTCCCGGAATACCGAAAGTAAGTTTTGCTTTTTTCTCCTCTATTCTGTGAGGAGCATGATCTGTACCTATTGTATCAATAGTTCCATCAATTATTCCTGCCCAAAGAGCCTCATTGTCCTCTTTTGTTTTCAATTCAGGCTTCATCCTAAGAAGAGGATTTTTTTCCACATCTTCCACATTCAGAAAAAGGTGATGAGGTGTTGCTTCTCCATAAACTTTCAGCCCTTTCTTTTTGGCTTCCCTTACATATTCCACTTCTTCTTTTGTTGAAAGGTGGCAAAGATAAACAGGAACATCACATCTTTCAGAAAGTTCTATGGCTTTTTTCACCATTTCTCCCTCTGCATGAACTCCCACAAGTTTTGAATTTCTGAAAATACTCTCCAAAACTTTTTCATCTTCCACAAGCATATTTCCTGTTGACACATTCATAAATACTTTTGTCCCGATAACTTCATTCTGAACACTTTTTACAGCTTCGTGGTTATCGGCTCTGCTTCCTCCAAACCAAAAAGCATAATCAACATATGATTTATTTTTCATCTCTTTCTTTTTATCTTCAAGAGCTTCTTTTGTTATTGTGTTGGGAACAGTATTCGGCATATCAAAGAAAAGAGTTATTCCTCCCTTTGCACACGCCATACTTCCTGTTGTAAAATTTTCTTTATGAGTCATTCCCGGGTCTCTCATATGAACATGAGGGTCTATTATTCCCGGCAGAACATAATTTCCGCAGGCATCAATTACATTTTCGTAATTTCCCTCAATATTTTTTTCTATTGCAGCTATTTTTCCGTTTTCAGCAAGAATATCTCTGATTTCTTCATTACCGTCAATTATAAGTCTGCAGTTTCTTATTAACATTTTCCTGCCTCTTTTAGTCCCTCTTCAATTTCTTCCACAACAAGTCTTGCTGCAAGAGCAGGGTCTTCATGTTTTGTTATAGGTCTTCCCACTACTAAGAAATCACATCCGTTAAGCATTGCATTTTTGGGAGTCATTATTCTTGTTTGGTCGTTTGTAGCTGACCATGCAGGTCTTACACCGGGACATACAGTTTTAAATTCATCTCCAAGAGCTTCTTTTATATATTTTGCTTCCCAAGGAGAGCAGACAACACCGTTCATTCCTGATTCTTTAGCAAGTCTTGCAAGATTCATAGCAAGGTCTTTTATAGATGTTTCTGTCATAAAAGTTTCTTTAACTTCTTCCTGTGATAAGCTTGTAAGAATTGTTACAGCTATAAGAAGAGATTTTTCGTCTATTTTTCTTACTTCTTCCACAACTTTAGACATCATTTTCTTTCCTCCAGTTGCGTGAACATTGTACATAAATACATTTTCTTTTGAAGCAAACACTGAAGCCATAGCTGTTGTATTTGGAATATCATGGAATTTAAGGTCTAAGAATATTTTTTTCTTTTTTCCTGCAAGATATTCTATCATTTTTCCGCTTGAGTTTAAGAACAGCTCAAGTCCAACTTTATAAAAAGTTGCTCCGTCTCCTATTTTTTCAACAAGTTCAATAGCTTCTGTCATTGTAGGAAAATCCAAAGCTATTATCATTCTGTCTT
>UQXM01000192.1 GCA_900545035.1 uncultured Fusobacterium sp.
ACTAATCATTAAAAGATTAAAAAATTATCAAAAAAATAAAAAATAAACTATTAGCTTGACTTAATTTGAATACGAAAGTATAACTATAATATGCATGTATTAAAAATCTTTTTATAAAATAAAAATTGCTATGAAAAGTTTGGGAGAAAAATTTCGTAGTATCACTCAAGGAGGTTTATCATGGATTTTATAACTTATGAACAGGAAGGGTTTGTAGGTGTTATCACTATAAACAGACCAAAAGCACTTAACGCTCTTAACAGCGGTGTTCTTGATGAACTAAATGCTTGTCTTGATTCAATTGATTTAGAAACTACAAGAGCTCTTATTTTAACAGGAGCAGGAGAAAAATCATTTGTTGCAGGAGCAGATATCGGAGAAATGAGTACACTTACAAAAGCTGAAGGAGAAGCTTTCGGTAAAAAAGGAAATGATGTTTTCAGAAAATTAGAAACTTTCCCTATTCCTGTAATAGCAGCAGTAAACGGATTTGCTTTGGGAGGAGGCTGCGAGATAGCAATGAGCTGTGATATCAGAATATGTTCTGACAATGCTCTGTTTGGACAGCCGGAAGTTGGTCTTGGAATTACTCCCGGATTTGGAGGAACTCAAAGACTTGCAAGATTAATAGGAGCAGGAAAAGCCAAAGAGATGATATATGCCTGCACAAATGTAAAAGCAGAGGAAGCAAAAGCTTTAGGTCTTGTAAATGCAGTATATACTCAGGAAGAACTTTTACCGGCAGCTAAAAAATTAGCAGGAAAGATAGCTAAAAATGCGCCGATAGCAGTAAGAGCATGTAAGAAAGCGATAAATGACGGACTTGATGCTGTTATGGACGAAGCAATAGTTATAGAAGAAAAACTTTTTGGAAGCTGTTTTGAAACAGAAGATCAAAGAGAAGGAATGAAAGCTTTCCTTGAAAAAAGAAAAGTAGAAGGATTTAAAAACAGATAAAAATAATAAAATAAATTCAAGGTTCAAATAATAAAAATTTCAGGAGGATTAAAATGAAAGTAGGTATTATCGGAGCAGGAACTATGGGATCAGGAATTGCGCAAGCATTTGCACAGACAGCCGGATATGAAGTTTGTCTATGTGATATCAATGAGCAGTTTGCAGCCAACGGAAAAGCAAAAATAGCTAAAGGATTTGAAAAAAGAGTAGCTAAAGGAAAAATGGAACAGGCTGCTGCTGATGAAATATTAGCCAAAATAACAACTGGAACAAAAGAAATTTGTTCTGACTGTGATTTAATAGTTGAAGCTGCAATAGAAAATATGGAAATTAAAAAACAAACATTCAAAGAATTACAAGCTATTTGTAAACCGGAAGCAATGTTTGCTACAAATACTTCATCTCTTTCAATAACTGAAATAGGAGCAGGACTTGACAGACCTGTAATAGGAATGCACTTCTTTAACCCAGCACCTGTTATGAAGCTTGTTGAAGTAATAGCAGGACTTAACACACCTGCTGAAATGGTAGAAAAAATAAAAACTATATCTGAAGAAATAGGAAAAGTTCCTGTACAAGTAGAAGAAGCAGCAGGATTTGTTGTAAACAGAATATTAATTCCTATGATAAACGAAGCTGTTGGAATTTATGCTGACGGTGTTGCATCAGTTGAGGGAATAGACGCTGCAATGAAGCTTGGAGCAAATCATCCAATGGGACCATTAGCATTGGGAGACTTAATAGGACTTGATGTATGTCTTGCTATCATGGAAGTTCTATATGCTGAAATGGGAGATACTAAATACAGACCACATCCATTACTAAGAAAAATGGTAAGAGGAAAACAATTAGGTCAAAAAACTGGTAAAGGATTCTACGACTATACTAAATAGTGTTAACAACAGTAAAAGTAAAAAGCCTGTGAATTTTTTCACGGGCTTTTTACTTAAAAAATCTTAAAATTCTCAAAAACCGACAATTCATAGGTTAAAAAATAGTATTTCTCTAGAAAATTCTATTTTAACTGATTTTTTGAAAAACTATAAACCTATTTTTGAAGCTACAAAAAAATCATTATCTCCTTTGGAAGATTTTATAGGAATGGAGATTACTCCAGATGAGATAGCTTTTTTAGGGACTCATTTTAAAAGTGCCATTGATAAAAATTTTTCTTTAGAGAAAAAAGTTTTAATTGTTTGTGGTTTTGGCTATGGAACATCAAAACTTTTAGCTCAGCAACTAAAAAATGCTTATAGTGTTTTTGTAAAAGATATAATCCCAATTTATAAGTTAGAAGAGTACGATTTAGATGAAATTGATTTAATTATTACTACATTACATTTAGATAATAGTTTTTCAAAACCAATAGTACAAGTTAATACTATTTTATCTAATGAAGATAAAATAAATTTACAAAAAGCTGGATTACAGGAGCAACAAAGAAAAATTAGATTTAGTAATTTAATAAAAATAATAGAGAAAAATACTCTTATTACAGATTTAGCAACATTAAAAAAAGAATTAAAGGAATTTATAGGTGATTTACTTATTGATGATACTAGTAAAAATATTCTTTCTCTTTCTGAGCTTTTAAAGAATAATATTATTTTGCAAAGTGATTTTAATGATTGGAAAGAAGCTATATTAGAGATAGGTGAGATGTTACTAGATGATGGTTCATGTGATAAGACATATATAGATAGCATGATTAAAAAGATAGAAGAATATGG
>UQXM01000193.1 GCA_900545035.1 uncultured Fusobacterium sp.
TCTACATTGAAGTAGTCTTCCAGTTCTTTTTCAGCTGAATTATTCTCATTCATAACAGGAATAAGTTTTGTTGCACTATTTTCAATAGCTTCATGAGTTATAAATTCAACAGCATCTTCTTCTGATATTTTTAATTTCCCTAAAGATACAGTAGTTATCCATGGTATATTTCCTTTAAAATAATTTGGATTATTTCTTGACGGGGTTCCTCCGCTTTTTAAAATACTCAATTTTTGTAAATCTTTTATTTCCCAATTTTTTTCATTTAAAATTGGATCACCAAACATTTTTAAAAATTGGAATTTGACTAATTTTTCTAATTCAAAAAGTTGTTCTTTTCTTTTATTTAAGATATTTGAAAGATCATTTAAAATATTTCCTATATATTTTTGTTTTTCTAGTGAATACAATATTATTTCTAAATTATCAATATCTCCATTTTTTAGATTATTAATATTAGCTCCTTGAGCTATTTTTTTAATATTTTGTTTGTAATAATTAGATTGAAAAAAATAATTTAAATATAATGGATTTAATCTATTTTCATCTAAAATTCTAATTACTTTACAAAAAGCTCCAAAACTAATATTTTCGTTTTTATTTATTTGTCCTGCTTTTCCAACTAAATTAAGGCTCCCACTAGAAGTACAAATTAAAATATCATTTTTTCTTAGAATTTGATTTTCAGAAACATTATTTTGATTAACAAAAACAACATCGTTATAAATGATTTTTGAATCTTTTATATTATTTGCTCTAAGAAGAGGTATAAAATTTTCTGTTTCTTTTTCACAAACATCACTTTTTTTATATGTAACTCCTCTAATTTGTATAGTGATATCACCTAATTTTACTTTTTTCCATTCATTTTTATTCATCATTTAACATCACTCTTAATTCTGACATAGCTTTTTCAATCTCTTTTGAAAGATTATCAATACGTTCCATTATAATTTTAGGATCTTCATATTCTATTTTTTCATAGACAATCTCTTTGTAACGATTGATTGAAAGGTCATAATTATTTTCCACTATATCTTTTTTATCCACAAAAAAAGACTGCTCTGTTTTTGCTCTATCCTCATTTTTATCTTCAAGATTATGAAAACGCTTTATTATATCAGGAATATCATTATCGTTTATCGGATTTGTTTTATCATCTAAACTGAATCCGTCAGCTTTCATATCATAAAACCAAACTCTGTCTGTTCCTCCTGCTCCTGTTTTTGTAAATACAAGAATAGCTGTCGAAACTCCTGCATATGGTTTGAACACTCCTGACGGCATAGATATAACTGCCTGAAGCTGATGATTTTCAATAAGCTCTTGACGAAGAGATTTGTGAGCCTTTGTTGTTCCGAATAAAACTCCGTCAGGAACAATACAAGCACAACGCCCTCCCTTTTTTAACATACGAAGAAAAAGAGCTACAAAAAGAAGTTCTGTTTTTTTGGTATTACATATCACTTTTAAATTATCATTAATAGTTTCTGAATCAATCGTTCCTGTAAAAGGAGGATTTGCTAAGATTACATCATAAGCATTTGAAACCGTATTTTCTTTTGAAGCACTGTCTTTATAATCAATATTTGGCTTTGTAATAGAATGAAGCATTAAGTTCATTGCAGAAATACGAAGCATTGTTCTATCGGTATCAAAGCCATTAAAACAATCTGAATCAAAATGCTGCCATTGTTCAGGAGTCATTTTCATTTCGTAATTTTTTCTGATATATTCTGCTGCTGAAACCAAAAAACCGGCTGTACCACAAGCTGGGTCGCAGATTTTATCATCAGGAACAGGAGCAAGAAGTTCGACCATCATATCTCTTATATGTTTTGGTGTTCTGAACTGCCCGTTTTGTCCTGCTGTTGCCAATTTTCCAAGCATGTATTCATACAAATCTCCCTGTATATCCAGTCCTGTTAAATCATGAG
The DNA here is from genome assembly GCA_900545035.1 of uncultured Fusobacterium sp. Taxonomy (GTDB): domain Bacteria; phylum Fusobacteriota; class Fusobacteriia; order Fusobacteriales; family Fusobacteriaceae; genus Fusobacterium_B. Next base: position 1,938 of record UQXM01000193.1, read on the forward strand.
TATAAAGGTCTTCCAAACCTGTTATTATTTTTTGTAAAACCTGTGGAGTAGGAATTAAAAACATAGCATCTTCCATATATTTTGAAAAAGCTGTTTTCTCTTCATCTTCTTTTAAAGCTAACTTCTTTATAAATGGAAATACATCTTGCTGTATAATTGTAAAAATTTCTCTTGAATCTTTTTCTTTAAATTTACTCCAACGCATATTCTGACCTTCAGCAGTCTGCGGAAATATTTTTGCTGTGGGAATTTTTAAATTATTTTCTATAACTTCGTTTTCAAGTTCTTTCTCATCTAAAGAACGAATAAACATTAAATATGTCAGTTGTTCTATAACTGTCAAAGGATTTGTTATTCCCCCTGCCCAAAGATCTGTCCAAATTTTGTCAATTTTATTTTTTATTTCACCTGTTATCATTTTTTCTCCCGAATATTTTCAAATTTTAGTTTATCATTTGTATTATAACATGTAAAAATAAAACTTTCTATAAATTAATAATGCAATAAAATATTTTTAAATTAAAGATTGCTGCACTGTTTTTAAATTGACTTTTACTGACACTACTGTTATAATATAAATATAAAAAAATAATTTAGTAAAACTCGGCTATTGGAGTATATGGCGAATAGCAAACTTACAGATTACAGGTCGGCGACCCACTCAGGGGCTTTCATATACTGAGATTAGTGTTGAGGGAAAACAACGAAAATAAGAGGCTCAAGAGAAGAGGGACGGATTC
>UQXM01000194.1 GCA_900545035.1 uncultured Fusobacterium sp.
CTTTAAGGAATCGAAGAAATGATCATTTAAATTAACATTCTTAAATTTTGAAATTTTTATTTCTCCCATAATTTTCCTCCAATATATTTCTATTAAATATATTATAACTCATTAAAAAAATAAATCAAGAAAGACTTTCTAAATAAATTTTTTCCTCATTTTTATTATTTGACATCTTCATAAAAAAGTTATATTATTTAATTAGATGTTAATATTGTAAAATTAATGTTTTAAAATAATCTTTTTTAATATAATCACCAACAAAAGTTTAGGAGGGAATTATGGACATCAAAGAAGTAAAAGAAAATGCTCGTGAAAGAATGAAAGGATTTTGTGCATTATGTAAAGAGTGCGACGGTGTATGGTGTGCAGGAAAAGTTCCGGGAATGGGAGGAACAGGTACAGGAGGTTCTTTCAAAAGAGCTCATGATAAATTAAAAGAAATAAAAGTTATTATGAGAACTATTCATTCTGCTGTAAATCCTAATTTGGAAACAGAAATATGGGGACAAAAACTTTCTTTCCCTGCAATCGTTGCTCCTATTACAGGTACTGTATTTAATATGGGAGGATATGTAAGCGACGAAGAATATTCTAATGATGTTGTTCTTGGAGCTGTGGAAGCAGGATCTCTTGCTATGATAGGAGATACAGGAGATCCAAAATGTTTTGAATACGGTATCAGTGCTGTAAGAAAAGCAGGAGGAAAAGGTATTGCTATTATAAAACCCAGAGAAAACGAAGAGATTATAAAAAGAATAAAAATTGCCGAAGAAGCTGGAGCTGTTGCTGTTGGTATTGACAGCGACGGAGCAGGACTTGTTACAATGAAACTTTTCGGACAGCCTGTGGGACCTAAATCTGTAGAAGATTTAAAAGTTCTTGTAAAATCTACAAAACTTCCTTTCATTGTTAAAGGTATTCTTTCAGTTGATGAAGCAAAACTTTGTGTAGAAGCAGGAGTTGATACAATAGTCGTTTCAAATCACGGAGGAAGAGTTTTAAACGAAACTTTAGCTCCTTGTGAAGTTCTTGAAGATATTGTAAAAGCTGTGGGAGATAAAATAAATGTCCTTGCTGACGGGTCTATAAGAGAAGGAGTAGATATTTTGAAATATCTTGCTCTCGGAGCAAAAGGAGTGCTGATTGGAAGACCTGTTATTTGGGGATCTGTTGGAGGAAGACAAGAGGGAGTAAAAATTGTTCTTGAAACTTTCAAAAATCAACTTTACCAAAATATGATTTTAACAGGTTGTCCTGATGTAAAATCAATAAATTCAAAAGTAATCTTTAAATAATTTATTTCATTTAAGCCACCGCTTTATTATTTTAAACGGTGGCTTAAAATCATTTAACTAAAAATTTTCTGCTAAAAGCCATTCTATTGCATTTAATCTTTTTATTCCATCATAATTGGAATTTGGTAAAATTTCATCTAAAGTTATAAGATATTTTGAATGATTATCAGATATTTCTTGAAGAGGTCGCAGTTCTCTGGCTAAAGTATTCTCATCTAATACTGTAAGTGAAACTTGATAATAATTTATTTCTTCATTGTTAACTGCCACAAAATCGACCTCTTTATCTTTAAATACGCCAACATAAACTTCATATCCTCTTCTGATAAGTTCCAAATATACAATATTTTCTAAAATATGTCCCATGTCAGAAGATTTATTACTTAAAAGAAGCTGCCTTAAAGCAATATCTACTATATAATATTTTGACAGATTTGCCAAAAGCTGTTTTCCTTTTATATCATATCTTTTTACTTCATATAAAATTAAACTGTCTGTAAGACCTTTTATATATTTTTCGATAGTTTTATAGTCTGTTTTTCTTCCAAGAGAAGTAAGAGTATTGGCAATTTTATTTGATGAAAGCAAATTTCCTATATTGTCAAATAAAAATTTTATAACACTTTCAAGCAATAAAGGATTAGCAACTTTCATTCTCGTTACAACATCTTTTAAAATAATAGAATTATATATCCCTTCCAAATATTCTTTAATATTTTTTTTGTTTCCCTCCAGTTCAAGAGTATATGGAAAAGAACTTTCAAGAAGATATTTGTTATATTTCTGTAACATTGTCATTGGTTCAAGTTCATATTTTTCCAATCCACTGCAATATTCTTTAAAAGACAGAGGCAGCATTTTAAGTTCTATATATCTTCCACTTAGGACAGTAGCCAATTCTCCTGACATAAAATAAGCATTTGAACCTGTTATATAAATATCTGTGTTCGATTTTATAAATAAACTATCAACAGTTTTTTCAAAATGCTCCACATGTTGTATTTCATCAAGAAATATATAATTTTTTTTATCTGAAATAAGTTTTTCTGTTATGTATTTATAAAGTTTTCTATAATCTGTATATTCTTCATAAGCCAAATCTTCAAAATTTATAAAAATTATTTGTTCAGGAAGAATACCGTTATCCAAAAGATAATCACGATAAAGTTCAAATAAAGTAGATTTTCCACATCTTCTTACACCTGATACTACTTTTATAATTTGTTTATCTTTTGACCTTATTAAGAAATCCATATATTCTTTTCTATCAATATTTTTCATTCTGTACCTCCTATATAGAAGATTATACCATTATTTCCAGATGTTTTTCAAGAATTATAGGATTGTATTCC
>UQXM01000195.1 GCA_900545035.1 uncultured Fusobacterium sp.
CTGAAATCCCTTACAATACAGGAAATATCGGGCGTTCTTGTGTTCTTACAAATACAAAGCTTCACCTTATAAAACCTTTGGGATTTTCTATTGACGAAAAAGAAGTAAAAAGAGCAGGACTTGATTACTGGCATTTGGTTGATTTAACTGTTTGGGAAAGTTTTGAAGATTTTATAAAAGCTAATCCTGACGGAAATTTCTTTTTTGCCACTACAAAATGCAGACACAAATATACTGATGTAACATATCAAGAAAATGATTTTATCATCTTCGGACCTGAATCAAGAGGACTTCCAAAAGAAATTTTGGAAAAATATGCTGACAGATGTATCACAATTCCAATGATACCAATGGGGCGTTCTCTTAATCTGTCAAATTCCGCAGCTATCATTTTATATGAAGCATTAAGACAAACAGGTTTCAAATTTGCCGAATAATTTTTTCCCATACAGTTTTCTGTATGGGATTTTTTTATATAACTTTTATTTATTCTTGTCATCACAAGAAAATACAAAAAAATTGCTTGCAATATTAAAAAACATATGTTATATTACTACTGTTATTATTACAGATGTTATTTATTCGGGGAGGATATAAATAAAAATGAATTTAAGAAAATTTGGATTAGCCACACTTATTGCGTCTATGGGAACTGCCGCTTTCGGTGCTTCAATAGACCATATTCAAAACTATACAGCAGAATATAATGCAAACATGGCTCAACAGGGAGCAATCAGTGCCACTACATCAGTGTACTATAACCCTGCAGGACTTATGAGATTAGAAAACGGAACATATTTCACTGGAGGAATACAGGCAGCTTTTGGTAAAGAAACAATGAAATATGATACAAAACATGACGGAGCATCTCATTCCTATGATGCAGATTTATTAGCTCCTATCCCTAACTTTGCACTGTTTAAAAAAGATGATAACAGAGCTTACTTTTGGACATTCGGAGGAATTGCAGGAGGAGGAGATTTAAAATATGAAGATGGAGTTGCAGGAATTACTGTTTTAGAAGATGCATTAATTGGATTTAAATTGCCTATCGCTCCTGGAATAAAACTTCCAGTTGTTGGTGCTACAGACACTGGTTCTTGGGCAGAGGGAGAAAATATGTACGGTCAGACTACTCTTGGTATGGCTTGGAATGTAAACAGTAAATTATCTCTTTCAGCAGCAGGTAGAGTAGTATATGGTTGGAGAAATCTAAAAGCTAAATTAAAAGCTGATGTAGAAGTTTCAGCATTCTCTAGTACAGTAACTCAAGAAGTTGAAGCTTATATGGACTCTGAAAGAACTGCATGGGGATTCGGAGGACAATTTGGTTTAAACTATGCTTACAATGATACATGGAACTTTGCAATGAGATATGATACAAAAATAAAAATGGAATTTGAAGCTGATGCAACAAATAAAAATGTTACTGTTTTAGGACAAGATACTGGACTTGGTTTTGGAGCTTTCTTCCCTCAATATCTTGACGGAGCAAAATACAGAAGAGATCTTCCTGCAATATTAGCTGTGGGAGCTTCACAAAAAATTACAGACAGATGGACAATGTTCTACGGAGCAAACTATTATTTCAACGAGTCAGCTAAAATAGATAAAGATGTAGTTTACACTAATGTTACTAAACCAGAAGAAAAAACAACTGGAATGGAATATGATAACGGCTGGGAAATCTCTCTTGGTACTGAATACTGGCTGAATGAAAAATGGGCAGTTCTTGGAGGAGTAAACTATGCCAAAACAGGAGCAAAAGCAGAATCTTACTCTGATGTAGAATTTGCACTTGATTCATTCTTAGTGGGTATGGGGGTTAAATACAGACCTGATGAAGATACAGAATGGGTAGTATCAACAAGCCATTACTTCTATGAATCATCTGACGGAACATTCTCTGATAAATATCATGGTACAGCTAACGACCAAAGATATGATAAAAATATTTCATCAATTGGATTCAGTTATACTAAAAAATTCTAAAATAATATGATATAATAAGGCTGTATAAATATATACAGTCTTATATAATATATGGAGGTAAATTTTATGCCTAAAAAACCTGTCTTTTCAAAAGAACAGATATTTGAACAGGCTTTTGCCCTTTTTGAAAATGAAGGACTTGAAGTTATCACAGCAAGAAATGTGGGAAAAGTGCTTAACTCTTCTCCTGCACCTATATATGCACATTATTCTTCTATTACAGATTTGAAAAAAGAGCTTATTTCTGTTGCAAAAAACAGATTTCTTGAATATGTAAAAAGACCTGTTACAGATAAAATATATCTTAATATCGGTATCGGTATCTGTACTTTTGCCAGAGAAAACAAAAAACTTTTTTCATCTATTTTTTTAAGAGAAAATTCTTTTTCTGACCTTATAAGAGAATTCAGAGATGCTATAAAAACAGAAATGAACAAAGACAGCAGATTTGAAAATCTTTCAGACCAGTTTAAAGACGACCTTTTCTTTGACTGCTGGACTTATGCACACGGACTGGCAACTCTTATTGCCACAGGATTTTTTACTCCTGATGACAAATATATTCAGGAAAGACTTATGGCAGGTGCTGCAACAATGCTGTATAAAAGACTTGAAGATTACAAAACAAATGAATAAATTATCAAGCTGG
>UQXM01000196.1 GCA_900545035.1 uncultured Fusobacterium sp.
TAAATTTATTTTTGTTTACCGGAGTTTCTTATAATCAAAAAGGGACGCCGCGTCCCTTTTAAATTTAATTATTCAAGGCTTTGTACTCCTCCGCCATTTACAGCAATTACCTGTCCGCTTATCCATTTTGAAAGAGGACTGGCAAAATAAAGTATCATATTAGCAATATCTTCTGTTTCTCCCAAAACTTTTAGTGGAGTATTTACCAGCATTTTTTCTTCCATTTCCTTTGTAAGAACAGATTTTAACGCATCAGTTTTAATTGCTCCCGGAGCTATGGCATTTACTCTTATATATGGTCCTAAATCCACTGCCATATATTTTGTAAGCTGATTAATTGCAGCTTTTGAACTTCCATATACACTCATATTGTGTGATGTCATCTGTCCAGCCATTGAGCTGATATTTACAATTGAACCATATTTATCCTTGTTCATATATGGAAGACAAAGCTGAGACATTTTATATATACTGAATACATTTAACTTATAAATTTTTTCTATATATTCCAAACTCAAAGTATCAAATTTCTCTCTTCCTCCTCCGCCTCCTCCTGCATTGTTTACAAGAATATTAATTCCACCCATTATTTCTGCTCCCTGTTTCACAAGATTTTCCATATCTTTTTCTACAGTTACATCGCATTTTATCCCCACAGCTTTTACACCAAATTTTTCAGCTTCTTTCGCTGTAGCTTCTGCTGTTTCCAAATGCAAATCTCCGCAGATAACATTAACTCCATGCTGAGCCATAATAAGTGCTGCCGCTTTTCCTATTCCATTACCTGCTCCTGTTATAACAGCAGTTTTTCCGTTTAATCCAAATGTATCTTTTTCCATTTTCTGCCTCCGTTAGATTTCATATTTCTATTATCTAAGACAATTTTTTAAGAATGATAGTTTATATTTCTATAATTTTTTTCTCTCTTTCCAGTCAGGCATAAATTTTTCTATATAACTGTAAAAATTTATACTGTGGTCAGGATGTTCCAAATGAGCAATTTCATGAAGAATTACATATTCAATAAATTTTATATCTTTTTTCAGCATCTCAGCATTAAGATTTATGTGTCTCTTTTTATAGTTACACGAACCCCAATTTCGTTTTAAAGTTTTTATGGTAAGCTTTTCTATTTTTTTCCCTGTAAGTTTCAAATATTTTTCTAAAATCGGTACAAATATTTTTTCTGCCTCTCCTCTGTACCAGCCATTTATTATTTTATTTTTTGCTTCATAATCATCAGGAAATTTTGTATAAAGAGTAATTGAAAAATTATCTTTTACCACAAAATCTTTTTTGCTTTCTTTTAAAATAAAATTATATTTTTTACCTAAAAAAAATAGCTGTTCTCCGGTTGTATATGAAATCTGCTCAATCTTTCTTGCTTTCAACTCCTTTAATTTTTTTTCAATCCAAGGTTGCTTTTTTTCAAGAAAATATTTTATATATTCATCTCTTGTTCTTATCGGAGCTGTAAGTTTTATTTTCCCGTCAGGATAAATCCGCAAAGTAAGATTTTTCACAGATTTTTTTATTATCTCAATATCCATTTATAAAATTCCTATTTTCTTTTAAGTTTTAAAACTTCCATAAGTCTTATCAAAAAATGAGTTTTAAAATCACAAGAAAGTTCCAATGCCTCATCCAAATTATACCATTTTCCTGTAAGGTCTTCTCCTTCATCAAGATGAAGAGCTTTCTGTTTTATACTGTCATCTTTAAGCCTTAATATATAACAGCTCAATCTTTCTGAGGTATATCCGGGAGAGATTGCAAGAGGCTGTTTTTCTTCATAAATAATATCGTAATCTTCTTTATTATACCCAGCTTCTTCCGATACCTCTCTGTAAAGTGTCTGAATAGGAATTTCTCCCGGGTCAATAAGTCCCGCCACTACTTCAAGAACTTCTTTATTCAGCCCCGGTCTGAACTGAGTAACAAAATATCCCTTTGTTTCATTATTTGAAACCAAAAGAGCAGCTATTGCACTCTGTTTATCTAAATATTCCAATGTCATTCCATTTTTGGGATGGAGCATTTTCTTAGGATTTAAAAATTTAAACTCTTCCATATATATCCCTCCAATACTTTTATTTGCCACTGTTATTATATCACATTCCATTGCATAAAACAAAAGGAAGTCCCAGAACTTCCTTAAATGTCTTCAATATCCAATTTCATTTTGTAAACAACATCTTTTCTTTCCACAATTACCTGAACTTTATCAGCAATCTCTTTGTCCGCTCTGAGTTTATCCAAAAATTCTTTTGAAGGATTAATTGTAATTGGATTTCCCACAGATTTCAGCATACTGTAATCTCCGCTTGTATCTCCATAGGCAAAACTTTTTGTCAAATCAATATTATATTTTTCACAAAAATAATTTAAACTTTTTATTTTATTTCTGGAATCCCACATAGGACTGATTTCCCCTGAAAATTTTCCATCTTTTACATGGTATGTTGAGCCTCTGTAATCATCTGCTCCCCATTTTTCAGCCATTCTTTTTACCAAAAAATCCGGACTTCCGGAAATAAAAATAATTTTGTGCCCTTGTTCTTTATGCCATTTTATTCTGTCCCTAAACAGAAATAATGTTACGCTTTTGCACAAATTCGTCCCCACCGCTATGGCCACCA
>UQXM01000197.1 GCA_900545035.1 uncultured Fusobacterium sp.
GTGCAGCAATATTATTCAAAGACGGAAGTCTGGCGGAAAAAGCTGCTTCAAACCTTAAAATTTCTGCACAAAATTTAAAAAAACTTGGAGTTATAGATGAAATAATTCAGGAGCCTTTCGGGGGAGCACACAAAGAGCCAAAATGTGCAGAAATTAACCTGAAAAAAGCTGTTTTATTATCAATTTCAGAATTAGAAAAAATAAACATAGATACTTTATTGGAAAACAGATATAATAAGTTTAGAAAAATAGGTTTTTTCATAGGTAAATAAAAAATTTAATTTTATAAATTTTTTCAGGAGGGTAAAAAAAGCATGAAAAGAATAGCTATTTTAACAAGTGGTGGAGATGCTCCCGGAATGAATGCAGCTATCAGGGCAGCAGCTAAAATGGCACAATACAAAGGAATGGAAGTATACGGTATCAGAAGAGGATATCATGGAATGTTAAGAGATGAAATATTCCCAATGGACGGACGATTTATATCAGGAATTATTGACAGAGGAGGAACAGCTCTTTTGACAGCAAGATGTCCTGAATTTAAAGACCCAAAATTCAGAGCTATCGCAGCAGAAAATTTAAAAAGAAGAGGAATTGAAGGTGTAGTTGTTATCGGTGGAGACGGTTCTTACAGAGGAGCAGATTTATTATCTAAAGAACACGGAATAAAAGTTGTGGGTATTCCGGGAACAATAGATAACGATATTATCGGAACTGATTTTACAATCGGATTTGACACTTGTCTTAATACAATTCTTGATGCAATATCAAAATTAAGAGATACAGCAACTTCTCACGAAAGAACAATTCTTGTAGAAGTAATGGGAAGAAGAGCAGGGGACTTAGCTGTTCATGCCTGTCTTGCAGGAGGAGGAGACGGAATACTTATTCCTGAACTTGACAACCCTATTGAAATGCTTGCATATCAAATTCAAGAAAGAAGAAAAACAGGAAGACTTCATGATATAGTTCTTGTTGCTGAAGGTGTGGGGCATATCGGTCAAATTGAAGAAGAACTGAAAAAAAGAGTTTCTACTGAAGTAAGAAGCGTTGTTCTTGGACACATTCAAAGAGGAGGAACTCCTAGCGGAAGAGACAGAGTTCTTGCTACAAGACTGGCTGTAAAAGCTGTTGAAGTTTTAGAAAGCGGAGAGGGAGGAGTAATGATTGGTATAGAAGACGGAAAAGTAGTTACTCACGAAATCTCTTATGCATGGGAAGGACAAAAGAAAACAGATGTACTTGATTTGTATCGTCTGGCTGATATTTTCTCAAGATAATAAATATATAAAAATTTTTAACAGCATGATGAAAATCATGCTGTTTTATTATATAATATAGAAAAGTTATAAATTTTAAAATAAAAACGGGAGGAAAATAATATGGAATTTAAAGAACTTCAAATGATTCGTGAAAGCTGCAGAGTATACAGCAACAAACCTGTTTCAAGAGATATTTTGACACACCTTGTAGATGTGGCAAGATTTTCTCCCAGCGGATGCAATTCACAGCCTTGGCATTTTATAATAGTTGATGAAGATGAAAGCCGTAAAAACTTGGTGGAAGCTCTTGATGACAATGGATTGACAGGATGTCCTTGGGGAGATAAAGTTCCTGCATTTATTATAATCTGCGAAGAAAAAGCCCAGCTTAAACCTGGAGTGGCAGAACATTACGGTTCACAGCATTTTGCACAAATGGATATAGGAATGGCTTCTATAGCTCTTTGTTATGAAGCTTCTGCTATGGGACTGGGAACTTGTATGATAGGAACTATGAATCAAGAAAAATTAAAAAAATCTTTCGGAATACCTGAGGATAAAATAATAAGACTTATTATAACTGTGGGATATCCTGCTCAAGAAACTGCTCCTCGTAAAAAAATCCGTAAAGATTTGGATGAAGTTTTAAGTTATAACCGTTGGTAAAAAATTGTAATAATTTTTTATAAGAGAAAAAAATGAAAAAGAAATTAAAAAAATGGATATTCAATTATATAATTTATGGTTATTTACTTAGTTTGGTATCAATAAATTTATATAGTTATATTGAATTTGGCAGATTTGATTTTTCTTTAAAAATATTTTTAGGATGTTTTTGGCTTGGAATTGCAATTTTAATACTGGTATCTATTTATAAATATTTATTTTCAGAGTTTATAAAAACATGGAAATCTAACGGAATAGTTGGAAAAATTTTATTAGTAATAGGTATAGGATATGTTTGTATTTATACTATTACCAAAATATTAAAAGTGTTCAACGAAAATTAAAGGAAAACTGTTATATATTCTTATAATATATAACAGTTTTTCTTTTTTTACTAACTAAAAAACGATAAAATCATTATTAAAAAATTGTTTATTTATAATTTTTCCTAAAAAAAGGCAATTCTTAAAATCAACTTCACATAAATTAAAAATATAAAGCGAGTCTCGATCTTTATCTATACTACTGTATAGTTTTTCTGTTAATCTTTTTTTCTTCTTCTTAGATATTTCTCCTAAAAAGACTGAAAACTGTACTCTTTTAAATCCTGAATCAAATAGGATATCAATAACTTTATTTCTTATATTGGTTTCAATAATATCATAAAAAATTAATATTTTCATATTATCACCATTTATAATTATTTTA
>UQXM01000198.1 GCA_900545035.1 uncultured Fusobacterium sp.
AGGTATTATAATAAAAACATCATAAAGTTTATTAATTATAAAAAGCTTTTTTAAATCTTTATACTTTCTTATAAAAAGAAAATATATAAAAATATAAAAGAGAGCCATAATTAAAAATGTAATAAAAACTATTTCCATTTTATTTTTTCCTTTGTTTTACTTTATGAGGAATAGTTCTTCTAATAACTTTTCCTTTTCCTACAATTTTTTCTCCTTCACAGATTAAAAATTCTGTATTATCTGTTAAAGAACTATAATCTATTGTATCTGAATAAAGAGGTTGAACATTTCCAAATGCAACTTTATCAAAAAAACATTCAGTTCCATCAAGAAAACAAACTCCTAAATATTCAGATTTTCCTTTTACTACAAAATGAGGACAATATTTTCCATTAATTAAGCTAGGTGGATTTTTTCTTTTTCCACTCCAAAAAATTACTTCTACATAAAGTACAGCTTCATTTTCAAGAGTTCCAATCATATTACTCTTTCCTTTCGATAACAGTATTTTCTTCAAAATAAAAATTTATTAAATAAAGTGATACTATAAAATTTATAAAGCATATAAGCCCTGTAAAATTATCTTTTATTTGGTAACCAAAAGAATAAAAAGCTACAAAGCAGAATAAAATTGATAAAATTAATTTTTTCATAAATTTTTCTCCTTATAACTTTCTATAAAATCAATTTATAGCACTATCTTCTTCCATTTTCTAATTTTTGTTCTGAAAGTTCCAAACGGTGCAACTGTGTTCACATGAATAAATTTATATACTTCCCATACTGCTGTTTTAGTTGCTTCATCAGCCCATTTTCTCATATGTGGTTTAAATAATTCTTCTTCACTTAATGAATCAATCATTGCATATATAGAACAAATATTTTCGTTTAACTTGGCTTTCAATTCTTGTAAGGATAAATGAGCATAGGTATCAGTGAACCATTGATATAATTTACTAAGTTCGTTCCATTTAAATTCATTCGATGGTGTTTTTACTTGAAGACCTTTTCTTTCATCTTTCTCCCATTGAAGAATCAAGGTTGTCCATCCCACCTGATAGGCAAGATTTTCTGCCGGAGTTCTGTCAACTTCATCAACTCTCTTATTTTTTAAGCTTTCCGGAATATTATCAAATTCTGAAATATATTTCTTAAATGTTTTATTTATCTCTGCTTTTAGTTCTTCTTTATTTTTATATACTTTCAAAAAATCTCCTCCAAAGTTTATTGATTATAAATATGTTTTTTAAATTTTTCTACTTTTTTAATTTTACTTTAGTTTCGTTTCCACAACAATCGCAGACTACAGTTTCGCCTGTTTCAAAAACTCCTGTTTTTAATGGCTCTGGATGATATTTAAAAAATGGTAATTCTTTTTTCATAATGAATCCTCCTGTATTTTTTATTTCTTTTCTTTTAAATAAAAATGTATCAGATAGAATGATACAAAGATATTCCATACCCATGCAACAGCAGGGAATATTCCGTTCAAAAGATTAATTACCAAAATAACATTTCCTCCAATCAAGATTGTAAGGACTTTCAAGTTCATAAATTTTAAACTTAAATATATTCCCTCTTTGAAAGATATGAAAAATGTTTTTCCTGTAAAAGCTTCTGCAAGCTGAAAATTTAAAATTAATCCCAAATAATTTAATATCACAGCAGGGACAGCGAATAAAATCAAAGTATTGTAAATGAAGAAATTCATATCAAGAATATAAAAGCCAAAAAATATCATACTGATAATTAATATTCCAACTAAATTTATTCCTGCCATATTAAAAAATTTTTTTAAAGTTATAATCCTATCAATCTTTTTCCCGTTAAATTTGAAAAGTATATCTAAATATACAGTTTCAATAATTACAGTTAAGATTAAAAATGATATCAAAAGAATTTTGCTTCGTTTTTCAATAAATAATATAAAGCACAATGCTGTCAGTATTATTGATAAAATTACAGCTCCTGTTGTTCCAAATATATATTTTTTGGAAAATTTTATTCTTTTTTCTTTTGACTGCAGTATAGCCTCATCTGTTTTTCCTGATAATAAAAAATTTTTAAACAGAAGAAGCATAAAAGATATAAAAATTACAGAGAATAAAAGGAAAAACAGATTTATGACATTGTAACATAAGGAATTGTCAACGCCATATAATATTAAAACAGTTGAAAACATACTGAAAATCAAGCTGTAAAAAATTATCACAATATTTGAAGACTTTTCAGAAAAATATTTAAACATCTCTGTTATGGCAATTTTGGATTTTGATTTTTTTAAATATGAATAAAAAATTGCAAAAACAAAAATATAATTTATATTATCCAGAATAATTGTAACAAGTTTAAAGAAAAACATATCTTTATCTGTTATCATATCTTTGTTTTCCAAAAAATTTACATATTTATGTAAAATCAAATTATTCAGAGCAAAAATTACAGAATAAATTAAAAAGTTTATCAGTATACTGCTCCAATTTTTATTTTCACATCTTTTTTTATCAATAAGAACTGTTCCCGTTATTGTAGGCAGAAAGAAAATAAAAACTTCCGGAGTTATTTCTGTTTTATTTATTCCAAATACAATGAGCAGAATTAACAAAAAGACAGCAAATATTCTGAATGGCTTTT
>UQXM01000199.1 GCA_900545035.1 uncultured Fusobacterium sp.
GGATTTTCATGTGCTCTTCTGATAGGAAGCTGCTCATCAATAGCATTAAGCCCGTCTGCTCTTTTCTTTAACACTTCAAGTTTTTTCAGAGCTTTAGGTTGTCCTCCTCCACCGATACATCCACCTTTACATGCCATGATTTCAATAGCGTGATAGAATTCTTCTCCTGCTCTTATTTTATCAAGCATTTTTCCTGCTTCTTCAAGTCCGTGAGCAATACCTATTCTAAGTTCAATATGTCCGATTTTAAGGTCAGCACTTCTGAATCCTTCCCAGCCTCTTAATTCATGGAATTCAATATTATCAAGTTTTTCTCCTGTGATCATTTCAACAGTAGTTCTTGTAGCAGCTTCAATAACTCCTCCTGTTCTTCCGAAGATGATACCTGCTCCTGAATATTCTCCTAAAGGACTGTCAAATTCTTCATCGTCAAGAGATTTTAAATCAATATTAGATTCTTTGAATATTTTGATAAGTTCTCTTGTAGTGATAACAAAATCTGTGTCATAGTTATCTCCTCTTGAGAATTCCTGCCTTGAAGCTTCGTATTTTTTAGCAAGACAAGGCATTATAGCCACAACTGATATTTGTTCTCTTGTAAGCCCAAGATTTTTTCCCCAAATATCTTTTGCAACAGTAGAGAAAATTTCCATTGGAGATTTTACAGATGATGGAACATCAAGCATATCAGGATAGTTCTGTTCAAAGAATTTTATCCATGCAGGACAACAAGATGTAAGGATTGGAAGTTTTACAGTGTCGTCTCCTTTGTAAAATCTTTCAAGTCTTGACTGGAATTCTGTTGCTTCTTCCATTACAGTAAGGTCAGCGGCCCAGCTTGTGTCAAAAACATAGTCAACACCAATTTTTTTCAAAGCAGCCACAAGTTTTTTCTCAACATTTTCTCCTGCCTCAAATCCGAAAGCTTCTCCGATTGCTACTCTTACAGCAGGAGCTATTTGTGCCACAACTGTTTTGTTTGGAGTTGCAATATTTCTTAACAATTGAAGTGTATGGTCTCCTTCAAAAATTGCACTTACAGGACAAGCTATAACACATTGACCACAGTGAGTACATTTTGTATTGTCAATTTTATGTTTCTTTTTAAGTTCTCCTGAAATGCAGTGAACAGGACATACTCTTGCACAAGCTGTACATCCGATACATTTATCTGTAATTTTAAATTTTAAAAGTTGAATACATTGTCCTGCAGGACAGTTTCCTTCTTCAATATGCTCTTCAAATTCGTGATAGAATTTGTCAATAGCTTCTAAAACAAGGTTGTGCTGTTGTTTTAAAGTATCTTTTATAGTTGAGCAAAGTTGTCTTAAAAGGAAAATGTCTCTCATGTTTGCTTTTCCTTTAGAAATTCTGTCAAGAACTCTCCATGTTCTTTCGATTTCGTATTGAACTCTTGAATATTCCAAATAACCTCTCTGCTGCATTTTTCCTAATAAAAATTCAACATAGAATTTTGCAAAAGATATGATACAATCTTCTTCAGAAAGAATTATAATATTTCTGCTTGTATTTTTATTGAATAAGCTGAAATCCAAAGGTTTTGTCAAGGCCTCTTCACTGATGAATCCTCCGAACGGAAGCCCGAATTGTGCTGCTTTAAATTTCTTTTTACCGACAATACCTCCTGCCAGTTCTATTAAATCAGCCAGAGTACCGTTTTCAGGCATGTCGTATACTCCGGGATTACACACTCTCCCTGAAATTGCTACGGCATTTTGCCCCTCATGAATGGCTTTTCTCAGTTCGTCTTCGGCAGTAGTAGCGAAAACAGAACCAACAGAACTCTGTATTATTATTTGTTTTCCAGAATTGCTTAACATTTTACCTCCCTAAATATATTTCTAAATCATAATGCTGATATTATACCCTTTTTTTCAAAAAAAAGAAACAAAAAAATTAAATTAAACTTAACAAAATAATACTCTGGTTAATTTTTGACAGAACAAAAGTCTGATTGTGATTAAAAAATAATCTTAATAATTATATTTTTTTAGTTTTTAATTTTTTAACAGGTTTATTCAATTCTGTTATATCAAATTCTATACAGTATTGCATAAAAAAATCATTTTATTTTAATTACTTCATCAGCAATTTTTATTTCGCTTTCATAAATTTTCAGCATTTTTGGTGTCCCGTCAGCAGGAAAGCTAAATGTGCTTTTTACTGCTGATTTTTTTGGTATACTGATATCTTCAAACGGTCCAAGAGCAAAAACTGCAAAACCGTCAGAGTCTAAAAGTTGTAAAGATTTTTTTTCGTGAAGATTTGTAAGTCTTATCATTTTATCTGTTTCGTTTTTTAAACCGATAACCACTTTGTATCCTGTTTCATCTTTTGTTACTGATAAAACAGAAACTTTTATATTTTTTTCAAACTGTTCTCTATCATAAATTATAAAAGCATCATCAATACTTGTACCGTCTTTTCTTCCTGTGTCTACTCCTTCTTTTACACCTTTTAAAACATCTTTGCCTGTAGATACAACTCCTGATACTACCGATGACACAGCTTTTGTTACATTAGATTGTTCTTCCGCATATGATACCATAGATATTAACAATCCTAATACAAAAATCACTTTTTTCATAAT
>UQXM01000200.1 GCA_900545035.1 uncultured Fusobacterium sp.
GGGCTGTTACATTTATAAAATAGAAATTATTTTTTCTTAGAGAATTTTATTTTTTATAAGTTTGCAACAACTCCAACTTTTTATTTTATAACAAAAATCCCCTGTTTTTCAGCATTTCAAAAATTTTTTCACTGTAATTTTATTATTTTTTTCACAAATCTTATTTTTTATAAAGCTTTTATTTTTAATCTTTTGACAACCTGTTTCAAAAATACTTTGTTTTTTAAAAAACATATGTAATTTTATTCTTTCTTTTATTTCATAACAATGTTATAATATAGATATAATAATTTAAACAGGAGGTTTTTATGTTAAATATAAACGGATTAAAAATAAATATTCCTATTATACAAGGAGGAATGGCAATCAGATGTTCTATGGCAAAACTTGCCGCTGCTGTTGCCAATGAGGGAGGAATAGGAGTTATTGCAGGAACAGCTCTTCCTGTGGAAGAACTTAGAGCGGAAATAAAAAAAGCAAGAGATTTAATTGTCAACAAAGGCGGAGCTTTGGGAGTAAATATTATGTTTGCTGCTTCAAACTTTGTGAATCTTGTGAATACTTGTATCGAAGAAAAAGTAGATGTAATTATCTGTGGAGCAGGTTTTTCAAGAGATATTTTTTCTATGGTAAAAGGAACAGGAATAAAACTTTTTCCTATTGTTTCCTCTCTGAAACTTGCAAAAATTTCTGAAAAACTTGGTGCCGATGCTGTTATTGTTGAGGGTGGAAATGCAGGAGGACATCTGGGAACAGAACTTGATTCTTGGGATATTATGGAAGAAATTACCAAAAATGTAAATATTCCCGTATTCGGTGCAGGAGGAGTTATCACTCCGGAAGACGCTGAAAGAATGCTTTCTTTGGGAGCAACAGGTGTACAAATGGGAAGCCGTTTTGTTGCTACTCATGAATGTGATGTAAGTGATACTTTTAAAAATATGTATGTAAACTGCAAACAAGGGGATATTGTTAAAATAATGAGTTCTGTGGGACTTCCTGCAAATGCAATCATAAGTCCCTATGTTGAAAAACTTCTTTCTGAAGAAAAATTAACTCCAAAAATCTGTACAGGATGCTTGAAACACTGCACCAAAAATTTCTGTGTAAGCCAAAGACTTATAGACGGACATAAAGGAGATTATGAAAACGGTATTTTCTTTGCAGGAAAAGATGCTTGGAAAATTAATGACATCATATCTGTCCACGAAGTTTTTGAAAGATTTTCCCCTGTTTTTCAAAATTTTTTTCAAAATAAAACATTAAAAATCACTGCCTAAATAAATAAGAACTGCTGTATTTTTATTTTTTAATTTTACAGCAGTTCTCATATTTTAAAATAAAATTTACTTGTATATTATTTAAAAAAACTTTTAATTTTTTCCAACCAAGTTTCTTTTTCAGGAAGTATTTCCTTTATTTTTCCTTTTAAAAATTTTTTTCTTTTTCCGTTAGGACATATATTACACATTTTTGCTTTGCAAGTATTACAGCCTTTTAATATTTTATTAAGTTCCTCTTCATATTGTTTTATATCTTCCATTTTAATCAAAATCCTTTTTTGTTGAAATATTTACTTATTTTTTATTATCTCTTTTATTTTTCCTTTCTCCATAACTACAATTCTGTCTGAAATCTGATTTACAAAATCAATTTCGTGGCTTACAATAACCATTGTTATATTGCTGTTATCTCTTAAAAAAGCTATAACATTCTGTACTTCTTTTACCATTTCAGGATCAAGAGCTGATGTAGGCTCATCAAATAAAAGCACCTCGGGATTTTTTGCAAGAGCTCTTGCTATTGCTACTCTTTGTTTCTGTCCTCCAGAAAGAGTTTTGGGATACATATCGGCTTTATCTTTCAAACCTACCTTGTCCAAAAGATTAAGAGCAATCTCTCTCGCCTCTTTCCTGTCCATTTTATCCACAACAATAAGGGATTCCATAATATTTTGTACTGCTGTTTTGTGAGGAAAAAGATTAAAAGACTGAAAAACCATTCCCATTTTGCTCTTATCAGGGGTTTCGATTGTTCCCGAATTTATATCTTCAAGCCCTATCATACATCTTAAAAAAGTAGATTTTCCTCCCCCTGAAGCTCCTATAATGGAAACTACTTCTCCTTTTTCAATATCCAAATCTATTCCTCTTAAAATCTCATCATTTTTAAATTGTTTATGAAGATTTCTCACTGTTATGCAAGACATTAAATCATCACCTTTTCTTCCAGTTTTTTAAAGAATGCAATTACAACCATTGACATCAAAAGATAAAGTACAGCACAGATTATAAACGGTATAATTGAAAAATCCCGTGTTACAAGCTCTCTTGAGTTTCTCAAAATTTCTGCCATTCCTATTGCAGATACAAGAGATGTATCTTTTATAAGAGAGATTGCCTCGTTTGAAAGAGGAGGCAAAGCTGTAAGCAAAGACTGAGGAATAATTATTCTTCTCATTGTCTGCCAATATGACATTCCCAATACTTTTGCCGCTTCATACTGTCCCTGTTCTATTCCCAAAATACTTCCTCTGAATATTTCACAAAAGTATGCTGCATAATTAATCACAAATGTTACAACTGCTGCTGTGAAAGGGGTAAATCTAAG
>UQXM01000201.1 GCA_900545035.1 uncultured Fusobacterium sp.
TGGATAAAAGATATTATTTATAGTATAATATTTTAAGCAGGATTTTTTTGGAGGAAATATATATGATTTTTATAGACAGCAAAGAAAATAATACATTTAAAAAAATAAAAAAGCTTAGAACAAAAAAATACAGAGATACTGAGAAAAAATTTCTGGCAGAGGGAGTAAAATTTCTTGATTTTGACACAGTTCCTGAAATTATAGCCATTGATGAAAATTTTTCTGAAAATAAAGAAATTTTGAGTAAAGTTGAAAAGTTTAAAGAAAGCCGTAAAATAATTCTTTCAGAAAATCTTTTCAGCCAATTGAGTTCACAGGAAAATTCTCAAGGGGTAATTTTAGTTTACGGGTATTCTGAAAATAACATAAATGAGATAGGAGATAATATTATTGTTCTTGACAGAGTGGGTGATCCGGGAAATCTGGGAACAATAATAAGAACAGCTGATGCGGCAGGTTTTAAAGATATTATCCTCACAAAAGGAAGTGTGGACTGTTATAATGAAAAAACAGTGAGAAGTACAATGGGGTCTGTATTCAATGTAAAATTATATTATATAGAGGAAGAAACTCTTCTGAATATTCTGAAAGAAAAAAAATATAAAATAATTTCAACTGTTTTGAGTGATGACTGTATTCCGTATACAGAGATGAAACTCTCTGAAAAAAATGCTGTTATATTCGGAAACGAAGGAAGCGGAATAGGAGAAAATATTATAAAAAATTCTGACGAAAAAGTTATAATTCCGATTTACGGTACTGCTGAATCTCTGAATGTAGCAATGGCATGCGGAATCATAATTTATAAATGCAGAGAACTTATAAAATAAAAAAAGGTATCTCACTGATACCTTTTTTGAATTACTTTATTTACAAAATAATTATTCTTCTGTAAATTCTTCTTTACCTACACCGCATAAAGGACATACCCAGTCAGCAGGTAAATCTTCAAAAGCTGTTCCTGGAGCTATTCCGTTATCAGGATCTCCAACAGCAGGATCATATTCATAACCACAAGGTCCGCATACCCATTTTTTCATATTAAAAAGCACCTCCGTCTAAATTTAAAAAATATCTTTTTACTTACTTCATATTTATATGACGACAAATTTTTATTAAAAGTTTAACTTCAAATATTGTCTACCATATTTGTATTCTAATTATATCACATTTTTGTATTATTTGCAAATATTTATCCATTCCCCATTTGTAATTTTTTCCAAAAGCTCAACAGAAATTTTTACGGCAGAATGAGGAGTTCCTCCTGCAGGATATACAACATCAAATTCTTTTAAAGTTTCATCAAGATAAATTTTTAACGGAGTTTTTAATCCAAAAGGGCACAGTCCTCCCGGCTCATGGCTCGTTACTTCTGTAATATCTTTTATCATTACGGCTTTTTCATGGAATATACTTTTAAATTTTTGATTATCTATTCTTGCTGTTCCTTTTGTAAGAATAAGAATACATTCCCCGTTTTTCAGCTGAAATCCCATAGTTTTTGCAATTTCATCTTCTTCTATTCCGAAAGCTTTTGCAGCATTTGCCACAGTATCGGTAATTTTATTTGTTTCTGATACTTTCAAAGGAAGATTATTATCCTTAAAATATTTTTTTACACTCTCCAAACTCATTTTTATCATCTCCCAACATAACCATATTACAAATAATTATAGCAGATAGTGATTGAAAAATAAAGATAAATAAAAATTTTATAATTATTTTTTATTTTGCTGTTGCATTTCTAAAAATATGGGGTATAATTAAAGTAACAATAACTATCGGGAGATAACATAAAATGAATATTGAAGAAATAAAAGAGTTTAACGGACATGCTGTAACAGATGAACAGCTTGATGAAATTATAAAATCAGAATTTACAGATGATTTTGAAAATAATGGGCAGACACCTATGTATCCTGCTCTTGTATGGTATATTATAAAACTTGTGGACGGAACCGAAGTTAATATTTTTAACTGATTTTATAATAAATAATTAAATTTTAAAAGCAAAGTTTTTTAAATACATAAAACATAATAATACAAAGCAATGAGGGAGGTAACACAAATGGCCAATCAATACAATGCAAACGGTAAAAAAGAAGGTTTATGGGTTAAGTATTACGAAAGCGGGGCTGTAAAAGAAGAAAAAAATTATGTAAACGGTGTGAGAGAGGGAGAATATAAATGTTATTATCCTAATGGAAACATCGAAACAAAAAAACATTATAAAAATGGGAATCTTCATGGGTTGTATGAAACTTTCCTTTCAAACGGAGCGAGAGATACTGTATATCATCTGATTAACGGTGAGATTATAGGAAAATATGAATCTTTCTATCCTAACGGACAGACTAAAAAATTGGCAGAGCATGTTAATAACTGGACAACAACTGTTAACATCAAATTCTATCCTGACGGAAAAGTTCAATGTGATATGAATTTTAAAGAAGGTAAAAAATTTGGTCCTTACAAAGAATATTATCCTAACGGACAAATTTATATCTGGGCAAATTATGCTGACGGCGGAGTTCTTGACGGAGTATATAAAGAATATGAAGCAGCAGGATATGGGACAACAGCAAATGCCGGGTATGAAACTAATGATGT
>UQXM01000202.1 GCA_900545035.1 uncultured Fusobacterium sp.
ATATACTGTAAAGGTTCTCTGTATTTCCCTCTTCTTACAATATATTTTCTGATAAGATTTTTATTTTCTTCCGATATCTCCATATCAAAATTAAGTATCAAAGAAACTCTTTTTACTCCCAGTACATGAGCAAATATATATTCTGCATCAAGCCGTGCATTTTCCACATTATATTTTTTCAAGTACTGAATGCTTTTAGAAAGAAGTCCGATATTTTCATCTTTAAAACTTTTTCTTTCTTCAAATTTTTTTTCACTTTTTTCAGAAAATTTTTTAAACTCAATTATTTCATCAAAAGTTTTTCTGCTTCTTGCCATCTCTCTCAAAAAAGATTTTATTCTGTCTTTTTCACTTGGCTCAAGTTCCATTTCAAAGTTTGAATAAAGTTCTATTCTTTTTATTCCCAAAATATGACTGATTACTTTTTCGCTCTCCAGTCTGGGTTTTGAAAAGGAGTATTTTTCCAAATACTCCTTTGAAAATTCTATTATTTCCAATAATCTCATGACTACTCCGCAATATTTTTCAGTTTTTCAGCCTGATCAAATGTTGTAAGTGCGTCTATCATCTCTTCCAAATCTCCGTCCAAGAATGCTTCCAGCTGATAAACAGTATATTTTATTCTGTGGTCTGTAATTCTTCCTTGAGGGAAATTATATGTTCTTATCTTTTCTGATCTTGCTCCGCTTCCTACCTGTAGCTTTCTTTCGTTTTCAACTTGAGATCTTTGTTTTTCACATTCCATTTCATATAATTTTGAAAGAAGGTGTTTCATTGCTTTTTCTCTGTTTTTAAGCTGTGATCTTTCGTCCTGACATTGTACTACAATTCCTGTAGGAAGGTGAGTAATTCTTACAGCAGAGTCAGTCATATTTACGTGCTGCCCTCCTGCTCCTCCTGATCTGTATGTATCTATTTTTAATTCAGCAGGATTGATTGAATTTATCTGCTCAACTTCATCAACTTCTGGAAGAACTGCTACTGTTGCAGTGGATGTATGAATTCTTCCTGCCGCTTCTGTTGCAGGAACTCTTTGTACTCTGTGAACTCCTGATTCATATTTCAGTTTTGAATATGCTCCTTGTCCTCCAACTGAGAATACAACCTCTTTTATTCCTCCAACTCCGATTTCCTGAAGTTCTATTACATCAACTTTCCATCTATGTCTTTCAGCATATCTTACATACATTCTGTAAAGATCTCCGGCAAAAAGAGCAGCCTCATCTCCTCCTGCTCCTCCTCTTATCTCAATGATAACATTTCTGTCATCGTTAGGGTCTTTTGGAAGAAGAAGAATTCTCAGCTCATCTTCAAGCCCCGGAAGTTTTTCTTCAATCTCTTTCATTTCTTCCTGCATCATTTCTTTCATTTCAGCATCTTTTTCTGATTTTATATTTTCTTTTATAAATTCCAAATCATCATTAAGAGCTTTGTATTCGTTATATTTTTCAACAATAGGTGTCAGCTCGTTTAATGCCTTATTATACTCTATCATTTTTTTAGTGTCGCTTGCCACTTCAATAGTTCCAAGCAGATGTGTAAGCTCTTCATGTCTTTTAACAACTTCATCTAATTTTCCGAACAATTGTTTCAACTCCTTATACCTATATTTTAACTTATAAATTATATCACAAAAATAAATCAATTACAATATATAGTCTTTTGAGAAATAAAAATTTGCTATTATTTTAAAAACATTATATTATAATAATAAGATAAAATAAAATCGTGACAAATTGTCACAGTTTGAAAATAATAAAATTCAAGTGTATGAAAAAATCGTACAATTAAAAAATGAAAGGAAAATTTTAATGGATAAACTTGAAAAAATATATTCTCTGAAAAAAGAATTAGACAGCAGACGACCTCTTTCTCCGTCTGAAATCAGAAGAATAAGAGAAAACTATATCATAAAAAATACATATAACTCAAACGCTATCGAGGGAAATACTCTTACAGAAATGGAAACAAGAGTTATTTTGGAAACAGGCATTACTGTTGCCAAAAAAACTTTAAGAGAACATCTTGAAGTAAAAAATCACGCTGAGGCTTTGGATTTTATAGAAGATTTAAAAAATAATCCTCTTTCAGAATATGATATAAAATCTATACACTCAATAATTTTAGACGGAATAGATAGGCTTAATGCTGGAAAATACAGAACAAATAATGTAGAAATCGGCGGAGCTACACATCCTGTTACTCCGAGTTATTTAATTTCAGAACAAATGTATGAACTCTTAAAATGGTATCATTCCGAAACAATTACTTTAAACAGAATAATTGAATTTACCTGCAGATTTATTAATATTCATCCTTTTATTGACGGAAACGGGAGAACTTCAAGACTTTTAACAAATCTTGAACTTTTAAAATTAGGATATCCTCCTATTACTATACTTACAACAGACAGGCTTGAATATTATCAAATATTAGATATGAGTTACTATAAAGATTACACTCCAGCTTATGATTTTTTCTATAATCAAATTATACAAAGTTTGGAAGAATATTTACCTCTCCACTTACACTTTGAGCATTAAATAAAGGTACTCCTGTTGTTACATCTACATATGCTCCATTTACTTCTATAGCACCTGCT
>UQXM01000203.1 GCA_900545035.1 uncultured Fusobacterium sp.
TTGTGAATATCATTCACTAACTGTCTTATGGCGAAAAAACATCGGATCCTTCTCCTGATATATTAAAAATTTATTTTTTATTCTGATATTTTATTTTCTGAAAGCTATTCCTCTAATATCTTGAATATTTTCAAGTCCACGCTCTTCAGCATATTTTTGAAGTCCGTCTCTCACTTCTATTGGAAGCACCGGATTTGGGAAAAGTGCTGTTCCAAGAGAAACAAGTGTTGCCCCTGCCATAATAAATTCAACAGCATCTTCATAAGAAGCAATTCCTCCCATTCCGATTATAGGAATATTTACATTTTGTGCCACTTGATAAACCATTCTTACAGCAACAGGTTTCACAGCAGGTCCTGAAAGTCCTCCCATAGTATTTCCTAAAATTGGTTTTCCTGTATTTGTATCTATTCTCATTCCAAGAAGAGTATTTATCATAGATATTGCATCAGCACCGTTTGCTTCGACTATTTTTGCAATCTCAACTATATTTGTTACATTTGGAGAAAGTTTTACAATAAGAGGTTTTTTAGTAAGAACTTTTTTAACCTCTCTTGTTGTTCTTCCTGCAACTTCAGGATTTGCTCCGAAAGCCATTCCTCCGTCTTTAACATTTGGACATGAGATATTAAGTTCCACAAGAGCAATCTCATCTATTTCATTTACTCTTTTGGCAAGTTCTACATATTGCTCAACACTGCTTCCGTTTATATTAACAATTATATTTGCAGTTATTCCCTCTTTTTTAAGATTTGGAATAATTTCTTTTTCAAAATAATCAATTCCGGGATTTTCAAGTCCGACACAGTTTAATATTCCGCTCGGAGTTTCTGCTATTCTTGTCCCGATATTTCCTGTTCTTGGTTCAAGAGTCAGCCCTTTTAAAGTTATTCCTCCAAGAACATTTGGGTCGCAGTAATCTTTAAATTCAGTTCCAAAACCGAAACATCCTGAAGATGTTACTATAGGATTTTCAAATTCCACTCCTAAAAAATTTACCTTTAATCTGTTCAATTTATTCACCTCTTACTTATTCCCTTATTATTTTCCGCATCCGCAAGGAACAGTTTCCTTTGGATTAACATCTATTACAACTCTGCTGTCAAACACAGGACCGTCGTGGCATACTTTTTTCATTCCGTCATTTGTAAGAATTGAACATCCCACACAAGCTTTTACTCCGCAAGCCATTCTCTCTTCAAGTGAAACTTCGCAGTATACACCGAATTCTTCGGCTGTTTTTGCAACAAATTCCATCATTATGTGAGGTCCGCAAGTATAAACTCCGTCAACTTTTCTTTCTGTAAGAATTTTTCTTAAAGGAAGTGTTACATTTCCTTTCATTCCCTCTGAACCGTCATCTGTTGTAACTATTGTTTCCACATTTTCAAACTTCATATTATTTAATATTTTTACGCTCTCTGCATTTCTTCCTCCGCAGATAAAAATTACATTATTTTTTTCTGCAAGAGTTTCGATAAGAAGTTTCATCGGAGCAATTCCCATTCCTCCTCCCACAGCAACTATTGTTTTATTTTCAATATCTGTTGTAAACCCATGTCCAAGAGGTCCTTGAATATTTATTGTATCTCCCTCTGCAAGATGAGAAAATTCTGCTGTTCCTTTTCCTTTTACTTCATAATAAAATTCCAAAGTATTTTCTTTTTTGTTTACATAATGAAGACTTATCGGTCTTCTTAAAAGTGTAGCTCCGTTTTTGCATTGAAGCATAAAGAATTGTCCTGCACAAGCAGGTGCAACAGTTTTTTCACCTTTCAGTTTCATTAAATAATAATTTCCGCCAACATGAATATTTTCTAATACTCTGCAATCTTCTAAAAACATTTTCTCCCCCTAAACCTATATTTCTCTTCCACAGTAATAACAATATTTTTTACCGTTAATAATTTCCACTTTATTGTCTGTCTGCTCAAAAGCTGTAATGCAGTTATGATTTGTGCATACTCTTTCACTGCTTTTTTCAACAGGATATTTTTCTTTTTCTTTATAATTTATATCCAGTTTTCCAAGAGCAGTACCAATCATAGCCTCTCTCACAGGAACACCGTTTTTTGCCTGCTTGAAATAAAGAGCATGTTTTGTGTCGTCTAAGTCTATATCTATCTCATCAACTCTTGGAAGCGGATGTAAAATTATCATGTCATCTTTACATTTTCCCACAACAGTATCTTTTGAAATTACATATACCCCTTTCATTTTTTCATAAAGAACAGGGTCTTCAAATCTTTCTCTTTGGATTCTTGTCATGTAAAGTACATCTGTTTCCATTAAAATATCTTTGTAATCAGATACAAGTTTGTATTCTATTCCTTTTTCATCAAGTTCGTGAGTTATCTCTTCGGGAATTTGAATTTCGTCAGGAGCAACGAAATAAAATTTTTGTCCCTCAAATTTTGACAACGCTCTTGCAAGAGAGTGAACTGTTCTTCCGTATTTCAAATCTCCCACAAATGCTGTTGTAATATTATCTATCCTTCCGTGTTCTTCTTGTATTGTAAACAAGTCAAGAAGAGTCTGGCTCGGATGTTCGTTTGCACCGTCTCCTGCATTTATTACAGGCACACAG
>UQXM01000204.1 GCA_900545035.1 uncultured Fusobacterium sp.
TTTATTTAAAGAAATAATGTATAAAATCATTTTTATTCTATATAATTTTATTAAAAATTAATAATAGGACTTTTATACAAGCCGTCTTATCCATTTTCCTGATTTAAGTCTCGGCACAGTCATGCTGACTTTAAATACATCTTCAAGACATACACATAAATAAACTATTTCTATTCCTGCATGGAAATATATTGCAGCCACAAATGCAAGAGGAACACCAAAAATCCATACTCCAAGAACTTCTACAAGGATTGCGTACAGAACACCTCCTCTTAAAATTCCGATAATTTGTGTTATTCCAAAAAATCTGAACGGAAGTGCCACGGCCATTATTCTGAGAACAGAAACGATATCTTTCTGTACTTGAGGAGATGTATTGAAAAATCTGTTTACAAAAGGAGCTGTAAGGAAAAATACAATTCCTATTGCTATCCCGATTATGACACAAAATTCTGACATTTTATAAGCATCTTTCTGTACTTTTTTATCAGGCTCTCCCGCTCCTATGCTGTTTCCGATAACTATTGAACTTGCAACAGCAATCCCTGTTCCGAAAATATTAAAAAGATTATTTGTAATTGTTGCTATCTGCATTGTGGCTATTGCATCAGTTCCCAAAATTGCATAAGCTTTTGAATAAAGAGTAATTCCAGCTATCCACATAAAATCATTGAAAATTACAGGAAAAGCTGTTTTGAAAAAAATTCTTATTGTCATAAAATTAAAATCCAAAAGTTCTTTTATATGTGATTTTAAAATATTTTCTTTAAAATATATTTTGTAAATTATAAAAGTCATTTCTGCAAATCTTGCAAATGTTGTTCCGAGAGCAGCTCCCGTAACTCCCATAGGCTCAAAACCAAGTTTTCCGAAAATAAAAATATAGTTAAGAACAGCATTAAATATAAGTCCGATTAAACTTGCGTGCATTGGAAGAGCTGTTTGTGCAATACTTCTTGATCCTACTGAAAATGTAAGGGATACACAAGTAAAAATATAACTCATTGCAACAGCTTTCAGATATCCTCTTCCCAGATTTACAACTTGTTCGCTGTCAGTAAAAGCTTTTATAACCAGTTCGGGACAGAAAAAAGCAATTCCTGTAAAAATGCTTCCTATAATAAGAGAAAACACAAGAGAAATTCCGATATATCTTTTAATATTTACAATATCCCTCTTCCCCCAAAACTGCGACATAAAAACTCCTGCTCCAAGACTTATTCCCATAACAGTATAATAAAATAATAAATAATATTGATTTGACAGACCCACTGCAGCAATCTCATTTACTCCCAAATGTCCTATCATAATATTGTCCAAAAGATTAAGGGAAGCACTGATAAGATTTTGCAAAATTATAGGTGCTGCCAATATCATTAACATCTTTATAAAAGAGATGTCAAATTTTCCGATAAATTTTCTGCTCATTAATTTTCCTCCAAAAAATAAAAGCAGGTGGGTAATAAGCCGCCCAGCTGCTTTGATATATTTATATTTTTTCTGCTGTTATTATAACATATATTGAGAATAATTTAAAATATTTTATTTGGAATATATCCCAAGACTCTGCTATAATATTATATATATTAATATCAGGGGGAGTTAAATACATAAATGAAAAATAAATATTCTGAAAGTCAAGTTTTGGAATTGGCTTCCTATACGGGCAAAGTTATTTTACAGAACGGCGGAGAAGTATACAGAGCAGAAGATGTCATAGGGAGAATAGGGAGACACTACGGTTATGAAGTTGAAGCTTTTGTAACACTTACCTGCATTATTGTTTCTGTTAAAGGAAAAGGAGAATATTCATCTCTTGTTACCCGTATAAACGGAAGAGACCTTAATTTGAATAAAATACATAAAGCAAATAATCTTATAAGACATATTGGAGAGTATTCTTATGAGGAATTTTATGAAAGAATGAAAAGTATTGAAAAGAATTTTTTCTTAGAACCTCACAGACTTATTTTCGGCTGTACTCTTATAGGTGCAACATTTCCTGTGCTTTTTAATGCGTGGATAAATGAAATAATAATCGGCGGAATTGGAGGATTTTTAGTAGGAATACAGCTTTTTGTGATGAACAGATATAAAATAAACGGAGTGCTTGTAAATATTGCAGGCGGAATGATTTGTTCTTTGGTTGCCTGTACAGCCACTTATCTGGGATATACACAGCAGACTTCAACAGTTATTATTTCTGATTTGATGATACTTGTGCCGGGAATAGCCTTTGTAAATTCAATCAGAGATTTTACATCAGGAGATTTAATAGCAGGAACTTCCCGTTTTACAGAAGTGGTTATGGTTGCTGCTTCTCTTGCTGTGGGAACAGGAATAGTTCTGAAAGCATTTATGTCATTGGGAGGTGTGGTATATTGATAAATCAATTTATTTTCTCAACTCTCAGTGCTTTGGGATTTGCATATATTTTTAATGTCCGTGGAAAAATAGCATGGGCTGCGGCATTTGTGGGAGGAATAGGCTGGATAGTTTATCTTGTATCTATGGAAATGGGGCTTTCTTTGGGAGTTGCATTTTTTCTTGCAGGAGC
>UQXM01000205.1 GCA_900545035.1 uncultured Fusobacterium sp.
TTTGTAATTACAGCTGAAAGTTCTTCTTCATCATAAATATTTTTATATTTTTCCTGTATCATGGTTTCTATAAGCATAACAAATTCTTTTTCCGAACTCATGGCAGGAACAAAGCCTGATTTAAAAAGATTTTTGGCAAGTCTGTATATAAATTTTCTCACGCTGTAAAGGTCTGTTTTTACAAGGATATCTCCTGTTATCTTTCTTTCACAGGCATCAAGGCTGTGATTTTTAGAATATTCATAAGGACTTTCTTTTAAATATTCCTCTATTTCCAAATCTGTCAAATACATATTTTTCCTCCTTAAACTCCTGTTATGAGTTAATATACACTTTATTTTGAAAAAAATCAACTTTTTTGTGAGAAAATTTATTGACTTTAACTTTTTTTATTATATACTATAATTATAGAGTGTCTTGAAAGGAGGAGCTTATGAAAAAATTATTTTTGTTTCTGTTTTTTATTACTGCTGTTTCTTCTTCTGCCCAGTTTGAAATGAAATTTGTAGAGAGAAAAGACGGCTTCAACGGTTTTCCTGTTTACACTTATACTACTGAGGACTACGACAGGGACAGAGATCTTCCTGCACTCATAAAAAAAGCCAAGGAGCTGAAAGAAAAAGAAAAAGTTGATGAAATAACTCTCCTTTTGGAAATGGACGGAGTGTATGGCTATATTGACAGAGTCGATCTTCAGGAAGATAAATTTTATATTGATGTAGAAAGCGACGATGATTATGTACAGCTTCTTGTAAATGAAAATAATTTTATAAAATATAAAAAAGCAGGACTTGTGAAATAAAAGTGAAAAATTTTATATATTGTTATGAAAAAGACAAGCACGATTGCCAATCGTGCTGTTTTTTAGATAATTTTAGGAGAAAGGAGAAAGAAAGCAGAAAATGAGAAAGTTTATCAAAGAAAATATTCTTATTCTTATATTTCTTGCAGTATGGATTTCAGGTTCATATTTTTCTCTGTGGAACAGCTATATTATTCCTTACCCGGAAAAAGTTTTAAATACATGGATAAAACTTTTAAAAAACGGTATTCTTGTACAGCATATTTTAATAAGCTTTTCCAGAATATTTTTCGGTTTTTTTCTCACAGTAACAGCAGCTGTACCTCTTGCTGTTTTTTTCGGGATGTTTCCTAAAATATACAGCTGTTTCAAAAATGCTTTTGAATTTATAAGACATACGCCTCCTCTTGCTTTGATACCGATGATAATTTTGTGGTTTGGAATAGGAGAACTTTCAAAAATTATAATAATTATACTGGCTTCATTTTTTCCTGTATTTCTTAACACTTTAAAAGGTATAGAGATGTGTGATAAAAGGTTAATTGAAGTGGGTCAGTCTTTTAATTTCACAAAATTTGAGATATTTAGAAAAATAATTCTGCCCGGTGCTGTTCCGGATATTCTTGTTGGGATGAAGCTGGGATTTGGGTACAGCTGGAGAGCTATAATAGGAGCAGAGATGATAGCAGCTTCTTCAGGACTTGGGTATCTTATTCTTGACGGACAGCAGATTTCAAGATCGGATATTGTTGCAGTCGGGATTTTAACAATAGGTGTACTTGGAATTTTTACGGATTTGATATGTGAAAAAATTATATCCTGCTGTCTGAGAAAGAGAGGTGCCTGTCGTGAATAATATTTTAAAAAATAAAATTATTTTTAAAAATATTTCCAAAAATTATTTTTCACAAAAAGACAAAAAACAAATATTGGAAAACATATCTCTTGAAATTTCACAGAAAGAGATAACAGTAATTATAGGAAGAAGCGGGTGCGGGAAAACAACTTTTTTGAGAATAATGGCAGGACTTGAAAAGGCAGACAGAGGAACTATATATTATTTTGATAATGAGGGAAAAGAAAAACCTGCTAAAATAGGAATGGTTTTTCAAGAGCCAAGACTTATGCCGTGGCTTACTGTGGAAGAAAATATAAAAATACATGAAAAAGAATACAAGACAAATGTGAAAAAAATTTTATCTCTTGTTTCTCTTCAAGGGACAGAAAACCTTTTTCCTCATGAACTTTCTGGAGGAATGGCGAGCAGAACTGCTATTGCCAGAGCTATTGCTTATAATCCTGATATATTTTTAATGGATGAACCTTTTGCGGCTCTTGATTATTTTACAAGACTGCAGCTTCAAAATGAGATAATAAAAATCCATGAGCAGACAAAAAAAGGAATTGTTTTTGTTACACATAATATAGATGAAGCATTATTACTGGGAAAGAAAATTATTATTTTTAAAAACAGAAGCTGTGAAGAGCTGGAAATTAATAGTTCATATCCGAGAGATATATCGGAGAAAAAGTTTACAGAGCTAAAAAAAGAAATTTTAGAAAAACTTATGTAACAATACAAGTTTAATTGGAAAAAATGTAATAAAAAAATATACAAGATAAAGGAGAATAATTATGAAAATCAAAAAAATATTTTTGGGAATGGTCATTATACTTGCTGTATTTATCAGCGGGTGCGGAAAAGAAAAAGAGGCCTTGAAAAAGGTTCTTCCTGAATATACCAATAATCCG
>UQXM01000206.1 GCA_900545035.1 uncultured Fusobacterium sp.
TTTGTGGATAAATAACAGTATTTATGCAAGGATCTTCTGTAACAATCTCTGTCATTTCTAGAAAAGCAGGGATGGGATTTTTTAAAACTTCCCTATCTGCAAGCTCTATTTTATCTATCTTTATAAAACTATATTCTCTACTACTTTCTATTTTTCCTAAAAGTAAAATGTTTTGAGGTAAATCTTTAAAAGTAGAATGTTTTTCCTGAATATCAAAATTAGAAGTAAAAAACATAAACATAAATGAAATTACAAAATAAAATAATCTCATTGTCATATTTGCCTCCTTGTTAAAATTAAAAAATTATAAAGTTTCCACATCAGAATGTACTTTATAAATAACATCTTTTCTTTCTATAATAATTTCAGTATTTTTTTTCAAATAATCAGATTCTTTTATACTATTTAAAAGTTCAAGACTAGGATTAATAGCCCTAGGATGTCCAACACTAAGAAGCATACTGTAATCACCATGAGTATCCCCATAAGCATAACTTTTCATTAAATCAATACTATATTTTTTACAGAACATATCTATAGATTTCATTTTATTTTCTGAATCCCACATTGGAGAAATTTTTCCAGAAAGAACTCCATTTTCTACATGATATATAGAACCACAAAAATCATCAGCATTCCATTTTTTAGCCATTCGAGATACTAAAAAGTCTGGACTTCCAGAAATAAAAATAACCTTATGTCCCTGTTCTTTATGCCATTTTATCATGCTTCTTGTATAAGAATAAACTCTATTTCCTTTTAATTCAACTACCTGATCTGATACAAAATCATTATACTTTGTAGAAAGTCCTTTTATAGCATCAACATAAGTTTGTGTAAGACCAAGAAGATATTTGTCATAATCTCCTATTCTCTCGTCCCAGAGTTTAAAAGCTTCTTTTACCCTTGTGTCATATTCTCTGAAGTCTAACAATTCATATTTTATAAGTTTTTTAAAATGCTCAGTCAGAAGAGAATTTCTATAAATTGTCCCATCAATATCAAAAAATGCTGCAATCATATATATCATCTCCTCATTTTTATACGAAATTAACTATCTATGTTAAGAAATTATAGTTCAAAAATGAAAAAAAGTCAATTTTTCTCATTGTTTCTTGACTAAAATATGGTAAAATTAATATAATAGTATTTTTTGTAAAAAAGGTGTGTGAAATATGAAAAAAATAAAATTTATTTATATATATTTTTTATTAACAGTGATAATTTTTGCTCAAGAAGGTTATATAGCATCTTTTAATACAT
Source organism: uncultured Fusobacterium sp. (assembly GCA_900545035.1). Classification (GTDB taxonomy): domain Bacteria; phylum Fusobacteriota; class Fusobacteriia; order Fusobacteriales; family Fusobacteriaceae; genus Fusobacterium_B. The sequence continues at coordinate 1,264 of UQXM01000206.1, forward strand.
TAAGACTTGGAAAAAGTCAGAAAGATTACACTTTGACAGCTCAGGCTCTTGAAATGTTTGATATAGTAGGACTTGTAGAAGTAATGGACATAGAAGGAGCAGAAAAACTTGTTAATGCTTTAGAGAAAGTATCTGGTGAAAAATGGGATTATCATATATCTCCATTTCCAGTAGGAAAGAATAGTTACAAAGAATATTTTGCTTATGTGTGGAAAAAAGATAAAGTAAAGTTTTTAAAAGAAAGAGGTTTTTATAAAGATGTAGAAGATAAATTTGCAAGACCTCCTTATGGAGCAGATTTTAAAATAGGAAAATTTGATTTTACATTTGTTCTTGTCCATTCAGTATTTGGTAAAAATGAGAGTGCACGAAGAGCAGAGGCTTTTAAAATGAATGAAGTATATGATTATTTTCAGAATATGGATTTGCAAGAAAATGATATTATTATTGCTGGAGATTTTAATCTTTCAGGATTTGATGAGTCATTTGAAAAATTACTTTCACATTCTGATAAAATAATATATGCTTTAAGTCCAGTAATAAAAACAACATTAGGGAAAAAAAGCTTGGCAAACTCTTATGATAATATGTTTTTATCAACAATATATACTAAAGAATTTACAGGGAAAAGTGGAGCTTTGGATTTCACTCAAGGACAATATAAACTTATGAAAGATAAAATATCAGATCATCTTCCTATATTTATAGTAGTAGAAATATCAGAAGATGACGATTAAAAAATAGAGGTAAGAATGAAAACAGCATATGTATTTTTTAATGGACAACTTGAAGGAAGTAGAGAATTTTATATAAAATTGATAGATGAAAAAAAAGGGGATATTTATTGTGCTGATGGTGGAGCCAATCATTTGGAGGCTTTAGGCATTTTTCCACTAGAAATATGGGGAGATCTTGATTCTGTAACAAAGGAAATTATAGAAAAATATCGTAATAATAATGTAAGAATAAAAAAGTTTCCTAAAGATAAAGATTATACAGATGGGGAATTAATATTGCAGCATATTTCAAAATTGAACTATGATGAAATTATTATAATCGGTGGATTAGGAGGAAGGATAGACCATTTACTGACAAATTTGAATCTTATATTTAAATTTAAAAATTTAAAATTTGTAACAGAAAAAGAAAGAATATTTTCCATTGAAAAAAAAGCTGAATTAACAGGACTAAGAGGAAAAACTATTTCTTTTGTTCCTTTTTCTGAAAAAGTTGAAGGACTTACATTAGAAGGTTTTAAATATCCACTAAATGCCTTTTGCATAATGAAC
>UQXM01000207.1 GCA_900545035.1 uncultured Fusobacterium sp.
CACTATTTAAAACAAAAAGTAAGAATAACTTTAGGTCTTGTAGTTACATTTTTGATTACAGGAGCAGTGGCTTTTGCTTTACCAACAATTAACGGAGAACATCATTTAAATGACTGGATAGGAGAAGTAGAAGAAAATAAAAGTTTTGGAAATATTCTTGATAAAGAAATAAAAATTGAAAGAACAGATAATGGTATGGATAAAAGTATTATTATCAGTAAAACATACAATGATACTTTAGGAGATATTCTTGTTATTAATTTAAAAAACTCTCAAGAGGGAACAGATAAATTTGAAGATATTAAGTTAGGAATAAGTTTAAAATATTTATCAAACGATACTTTTGAATATGTTAAAACTTCTCTAAATAACATATCAAATGCTGTTTCTTCGGGAAAAATAAATGAAAGCCAGTTAGAATGTAAAGAACTTTTGGAGATTTTAAATTCTGAAATAACAGATGAAAAAAATAAATATAATGGATATTATACAGTACAACTGGCAGATAAAAATGAAGTAGAAAATACAGGAATTATAATGAAAGATACTTCTTATGATGAAAAAACATTAAATGTAGGACAAACTGCTGTAAATGGCGGAACAGTTAAAAACAGCGGAATTATAATGAATGAAGGAAGAATAGGACAATATGCAAGGGGAGAAAATTCAAAAGCATATAACTATGGATTGATTTCTAATATTGACAAAGAAACAGGAACAAATGCTAACACAGGATATGGAAATGCGACAGGTGGAGCAGGGCAAAAAGCTTATGATAATGCAGAAGTATACAATTATGGAATTATTGCCAAAAATTTTAAATCAGGACAATGGGCAGATAAATACAGTAAGGCATATAACTATGGTTTAATTTTTAATGAAAGAAAATTTGCTCAAAAAGCAGGAGAAGGAAGTTCTGTATATAATTTCGGAACTTTAGTTTCAAACTTAGCTGATCACATGAATAATCCTCAGTATGATCAAAGTGATTTTGGAAGTGATATGCAAGTTTCGTTAGATGGAGATGTTTACAACTATGGAATGATACATACTGACAGAAAATATGCTCAAATTACAAGAGGCGAAAAAGGAAATTTATACAATTATGGAGTAATTGATTCTGAAACATCATTTGCAATGTCAATGAATACTCAAAATCAAAAAGAAGAAATTAATGGAAAAATTAATGGATACAATTATGGTATTATTAATGGAAAAAGTAGCGGAACATCATTAATGGTAACTTATAAAAATGCAAATGGTTATAATTATGGAATAATTAATGATAATGGAGATAGCAGCTGTTTAAGTGCTGGTGAAAACACAAACGGAATAAATTATGGAATTCTAATTGCGAATGGTAATGGAAATATTCTTAGTAAAGAAAGGGGTTCATATTATGCTTTAAATTATGGAGTAGGTTTGAAAAGAGAAGCAGACGGAACTCTTAAACTTCACGAACAAGAAATAGATGAAGTAGCACATAATAAAACAGATATTAATAAGGACGGAAAAATTGAAAATTATAATGTAAATAATGATACATATAATTTAACAGCAAATAAGACAATTACAGAAATTGAAAATGACAATAGTATAACAGTAGCTAATCAAAAAAATAATATTTTTGTAAATAATTTAGGTAAAGACAGCAATGTAACTCTTACAACAGATAAAGAAAAATTAGAAAATAAACATATCACTGCTGTATTTGGAAAAGAAAGCCAAGCTGATACAGCAATAAAAGCAAATGATGATTTAACTGTTAAAGATACTTCAATAGTTGGATATTTTGAAAAAGAGGGAACTCTTTTAAATGTAAACGGAGATTTAACTCTAGAGGGAAATTCTGTAATTAATGCAATAACAGGAAATGAATATACAGGATACACAGGAGAAGAACTTAAAGATGTTGTGGCAGTAAAACTTGCTGATAACGGAACTTTAACAATAGGAGAAAATTCAAAAGTTTTGGGAGCTGTAAAAGGAAACGGAACTCTTGTGTATAAAGATACAAATGATGAGTTCTATTCAAATACTCAAGAAATTGACAGTACAGTTATAAGAACAACAGCAGGAGAAACAACTGATGTTGCTCTTGCAAATTTAACATTAAAAGACAGCGGAGCAGGTGTTGATAATGCAGGAAAACTTGTAATTGATAATAAATCAGATAAAAAATTAGAGGGAAAAGAACTTTCAACAAGTATCACTCTTGCAAATAATATAAATATCCAAAACGGTATTGACGGAAGCAGTTCTGCAAATGGAATTGAATTAATTCTTGGAGACGGACAGATTTCTTCTGATAAAACAATAAATATTGACAGCATTACTCTTGGAAGCGGAAGTGATATTTTAACAATTCAAAATATTCTTGGAAAAGTTGGAGTAATTGACGGAAATACAGGAGATGATATTGTAAATCTTAAAAACTCAAACGGAAAACATGATACTTTTGATTATGCTTTAAAAAATATTGAAACTCTTGATTTGGGAAATTCTTCTTGGAAAATAGGAGA
>UQXM01000208.1 GCA_900545035.1 uncultured Fusobacterium sp.
CCTAAATTACCCTGCCATTCTGTATCTACTGTGGCATCTCCTGATTTTTCTATATCAGCATATACATTTACATTTTCTGCAAATCTGTAATTTACTCCCACTCCAAATTCAAGCCATGTATCATCCATATCTTCTGATGTGTTGCTTGTTGCTCCGTTTGCTGTATACTCTGCATCTACATCTCCCGCAAATTCTTTTACAACATGAGTTCTTGCATAAACATTTCCTTTGTCATTAAATTTATATCCGACAGCTGTACCTATTCTTCCCTCTGCTGTGTAAATAGAATCTTGAGATACTTCTATTCCTGAATCTGTTGTATAAGTTTCTTCTCCCAATCTTCCCAAGTGCATTCCAATGCTTGGCTCTGCAAACCATTTTTCGGTAATATCAAATCTCTTACCGTATTCTGCACTTAAACTGATTCCGTATGTATCATAATCACCATGTGATTTTCCTACTTCGGTATTGCTTGAAGCTACATCAAATTTATTATTTAAACGGCTTACTTTATAAAGTACATCAACATAGTGCCCGTTGTTGTTCATCCATGTTGCATAAATTCCTGCTCCTACTGAATAGTTTTCTCCGTGTCCCAAATCATAATCTGTTTCTCCGTCAGTGTAGCTTACCAAATATCCTAAATAAACTCTTCCATTGTCAACAGAATATTTTTTGTCATATCCAACTTGGTAAGTTTGATATTCGTTGTCATATTGGCTTCCGTTTTCTACTTTTCCGCCATATACTCTTGCCCATACTCCGTGTTCAGCAGAAGAATCTCTTAATTCTCCCATTCTTTGAGTTAAACTTCCCATTTCTTGCTTCCAAGATAAGTAGTTGATAGTTGCTAAATCTTTAAGTCCCATTACAGTTTTAGATTCTTCAGCTTGAGTGATTACAAGATTTCCATTTCCGTCATCTTTTGCTGTAATTTCTCCTGTTACTTGTCCCTCTTTGGCAAAATATGTTTCGTCTAATTTATCAGAAATGTCAGCTCCGTTATCTCCTTTTATTGCTACTTGTTTTTGTAATTCTTCAAAAGCTTCTTTTACATTATTATTTTTTGTTAAATCATCAGCATTTATTCCTGAAAATCCTACTTCAAGATTTGATTTTTTATCTCCTGTAATTTCAGAAATATTTATATTTGTTTCTTGAACAGATATTTCTTTTTTGTCATTTATATTACTTTCAACTGTAACAGTTCCACCATTTCCTGATAATTTACCAATATTTAAAGTTGTTATGCCATCAATTTTACCTTGGTAATATTCTTTTGATTTTTCTCCTTCCGCTAATGTAGCGATATTAGCTACAGATAAAGCTGTATTTTCTTCTTCTGTTTTTAAAACATTAATAATTCCACCGTCTAAAGCAAGTTCATTAACAAAACTATCTCCTGTTATATTCCATGTACCGCCATTAGAAAGTCCTAACTTCATAGAATTAACTTCCAATTTGTCTACTGGTGGATTTCCTGTAACAGAAATTTTACCATTCAAATATGAATCTGCATTACTTAAATTAAGGGTAACATCAGCATCAACTGTTGTTTTTGAAGTTCTTTCATCGTAATTAAATTCTATATCTCCATCTAATTTTACTGTATTTTTACCATTTTCATTAATTTTTGTAACAGAATTTCCTCTTGTAGCTAAAACAGAATCAGCTTTAACTTCAAGATTTCCATTTATTTCTAATTGACCTTGTGATAACACAGATATTCCTACTGCATGATGGTCATTGTCATCTTTTATTCCAGATGTTACATTAATTTCTGTGTTTTCTGAATTAATTATCATCTTTGCAGGTTTTCCAGAAAGTGTTTCTGGAGTTGTATTATTTTGAACATTTATTCCGTAAGCATAATATTCATCACTATGAACATTAATTTTTAAGTTTTCAGAATTTACTGTAACTTCACTTCCAGTTTTAAAACTTAATAGACCTATTGCCCAACCTTTATTTGTGGTAGAAGTTATATTTATATTTTTAGTATTTTCATTACCTAAATTTATTTTTCCTCCATCTTGAGCTTTAATTCCTTCTATTTGAGGATGTCCTGTTTCTACTTTATTTCCTGTTCTGATAACTGTTATATTATCACTAAGAATATTTAAACTGCTCCCTTCATTTGCTACAAATATTCCTGAACTTTGTTCATTATTATCAAAAGATAATGAAAAATCTGTTTCTGTGATATCATCTGCTGGTTTACCATTATTAACAACTAATTGTTGTCCAAAAACAACATTTCCTGCAATTAAAAATCCTACAACTGTTGCCATTGTTACTTTGACTTTAGTTTTAAGCCATCTTTTTAATGATTTTTCCGTGTTTGAATAATTATTCATAAAAAAATCCCCCCTAAAAATTTTATTAGTGTATAATTGTTTATAATCTTTTATACAAAATTTTTTCTACAAGATTATATTTATTATTTATACTTTTTTACAAAAAAATAATAATATACTAATATTTTATCTCTCCAAAAAAAGTG
>UQXM01000209.1 GCA_900545035.1 uncultured Fusobacterium sp.
ATCGAATTTTTCTTTTCTTGCATTTTCTTTTATCTCCTATGTTTTTAATATAGAGACAGTCTATCATATATATGTAAATTCTGTATAAAACAGTTGTAAAGGCTGTTTAAAATATATGTCTATTTTTTGTAAAATTTTTCCAATAAAAAAACCGGAACTCTTACGAATCCCGGCTAAATTTTGTATTTTATATTTTTTATTGTTTTATCTCTTCTTTTGGAGTTTCTTCTGTTTTTTTCTCTTCAGGTTTTGGAATAGGATTTCCAAACATCCATTCTATTTGTCTTCTAAGTCCCATAAGGTCATATTCTTTTCCCTCAACAGTAATTTTATCTCCTTCAGGAATTGCCATATATCCCTCTTCAATAGGAGCATTTTTGTCAAGGTTATGCTGTATTTTTATAGCTTTTCCCAAATCAGCAGGAGTAAATTCAGTTTTTACAACTTTTATTACATCATCTGTTTTAAGAATTTTTTCTATCATATCCACTGTAAATTGTCTTTGAGGCGGATAATCTGCTATAAACAATGTATGTGATGATATAAATTTAAGCTTATCGTCAGCTGTTTTTTCTAAAATATCAATTGTATATCTTCCTCTGTCTTTTATTAAAATATTGTCAAGATCAAGAATTTTTTTCCCTACACCAAACGGGTCTACCATTGGAATAAATTCTCCTTTAGTGATAAGGTCATCGTTCACTCCGTTTAATCTTACTTCAAATTTTGTAGGTTTTACAATTCCTTCAATTGTTACAACTATTGACATATGTCTCATTGGGATTGGGAACATTGGCTGAATAAGGTTTTCAAAAGAACCTAAAATATCAACTGCTCCTCCCATCTGCGGATTCATTTGTGCTTTATATGCAACTATTATGCTTTTTACTTTCATGTAATTTTCCCCCTGTGTCTGATTTTCGCTGTTCTCTTTTTATAATAGCATATTTCTGTTATAATTTAAATAATTTATTTGTTAATTTTCTCTGTTTTTTATAAAATCAGCAAGTTCTGTAAGAAGCTGACCTCTCTCTTTTGAAAAATTATCAGCAATTATACTTTTTGCTCTCTCTGTAATTTCATTTAAAAGTTCTTTGCTTTTTTCCATTCCTACCATTGACGGATAAGTTGCTTTTTCTATTTCTGCATCGCTTCCGATTGGTTTTCCCAATTTTTCAAAATCTCCCTCAACATCAAGAATATCATCTTTTATCTGAAATGCCAAACCAATAAGCTCCGCATATTCTTCCAATTTTTCCCTTATATCCTTTGATACATCAGCAAGAACACACGCAATTTCAACAGGAAGCTTTAAAAGTTTTCCGGTTTTGTTTCTATGAATATATTTTAAAGTTTCAAGAGATATTTTTTTACCTTCACTTTCAATATCTATCATCTGTCCGCCAATCATTCCGTCAATACCGGCATAGCTTGATGTAAGTTTTACAATCTCAACTATTTTTTCTGCACTGATATCTTTGTTTTTTTCTGTCAGAACATTAAAAGCATGAGTAAGAAGAGCATCGCCGATTAAAATCCCCTCTGCTTCACCAAATTTTTTGTGAGTTGTAAGTTTCCCTCTTCTGTAATCATCATTATCCAAAGCAGGTAAATCATCATGCACAAGGGAATAAGAGTGTATCATCTCAAGAGCTGCTCCTGAAGGAAGCCCAAGTTTTTCATCTTTTCCCAAAAGGTCAAGCACCATTAGAATAAGAATCGGTCTTATTCTTTTTCCTCCGTTAAGTACAGCATATTTCATTCCCTCTGCTATCTGTACAGGATATTTAAATTCGCTCAAATATTCATCAATAGTTTTTTCTACCAATGATTTTTTCTCTTTCAGATATTCTTTCAGCATATTTATACCTCTCCCTCTTCAAAAGTGATTTCTCCGTTATCATCTGAAACTTTTATAATCTTTCCCTCTGCTCTGTCTAAAATATCGGAAGAACTTTTTATAAGCTTCATGGCTTTTTCATATTCCTTAATAGAATTTTCCAATGAAAGCTCTCCGCTTTCCAATTTTCCTATAATTTCATCTATACTTTCTAAATTTGCTTCAAAATCCCCGATTTTTTTCATATCTACCTCACTTTTTACAAATTGCTTTTCTTCCTATATTATAATCATTCCTACAATCTTTTTCAAATAAAAAAATCCCTGCCGTAAAATTTTGGCAGGGAATTATTTTTCAATTAAAAATATATAAATAAAATTTTGGAAAAAAATATTTTTCTGAAAAAATTTTATTTTATATTCTACTCCTTTGTAAAAAATGATATAGCTTTTTTTCCATATAATCTTCTGTCTGAAAATTTAAATCCCTCTATATCCTCTATTAAAT
>UQXM01000210.1 GCA_900545035.1 uncultured Fusobacterium sp.
CCCTATAAAAATGGCTATTTATCAACTGTTTGTTGTGACATAGCCAAAAAAAATAATCCGCTGAGTTTTCAGCGGATTTTATTTTTTAAAAACCAAATACACACTTTTTTAGAAAAAATAAGTTGACATTACACACTAATTGGGGTATAAATATTATTAGGAAATAATACAAAATATAAATACAGGAGGGCAGCAATGGAAGCAAAGAAAAAAGAATTAAAAAGTAAAAAATTCAGAAAAAATGTAATGCTTGAAGTGGATAAAGATAAAGATGTGAAAAATCTGGCAAAGCAGAGAGGGGAAAAAGAATCAACTATAATTAACGAAGCATTGGGAGAATATTTCTCAAAAAGAATGAGCACAAAATTTATAGCTTTCCTTAATCAAAAAGGGGGAGTGGGAAAATCTACTTCTGCACAGAGTGTTTCTGTGGGACTTGCCAAACTTAACAAAAGAGTTCTTGCCATTGATGTTGACCCTCAGGGAAACTTTACAAAAGGGCTTGATGCTTATGAGCCGGGAATGCCTAGTGTGTATGAAATGCTGAAAGGAGAATATGCTCCTCAAGATGTTATTATAAACAGAGAGGGAATAGATATTATTCCTGCTGACCTTAGACTTTCACAATTTGAATATCTTGAACTTCCGGGAAAAGAATTCCTTTTGAAAAACAGATTTTCCGATTTTGATTTTACAAAATATGATTATGTAGTGTTTGACTGTGCTCCAAGTTTTGGAAAACTTAATTTGGGAGTGCTGGCAATGGTACATTCGATATATGTTCCCATTCAGACAGAATATTATGCAATGGAGGGAGTAACTCAGCTTATGCAGACAATAGAAATGGGAAGAAATCTTTTGATGAATAAAGATTTAACTCTTAAAGGTGTTTTTGCAACAATGTATGACAGCAGAAGAAATCTTGATAAAGCAGCTCTTGATAAAGTTCAGGAATTTTTTGGAGACAAACTTATGGATACAAAAATAAGAAGAAACATAAAACTTTCAGAAGCACAGGCAACACACAAATCAATATTTGCCTATGATTCTACATGCAACGGTGCAAAAGATTATATGAATTTGACAAAAGAGATTGTAGCAAGAGAGGAGCAGAGCGACAATGAGCAGTAAGAAAAATAATTTTGATTTTTTCAAGGATATTTCTATTGACCAATATAAAAATCTTGGGGCAAAAGTTGCTGAAAATGTAGAAATGATGTCAGGGAACGGTTTCGGTGAGGTAAAGCTTGAAAATATTCCCGGGTCTGTTCTTGTAAATTTTACAAAAGATATTTTGGATAATATAGATCTTGATGATAAAAAATATATTTTAAGAGAAAAAAACTTTGAAGAGCTGGCAGAAGATGAGGGAATCGAGGGACTTTCAACAAGTATTTACGAAGTGGGTCTTATCAATCCGGTGTATATTCAGAAAAAAGAAAACGGAAAATACAGAATAATTTCAGGATACAGAAGAACAGCGGCAATAAAAACAGGATATCTTAATTACGGAGATGATTATTCTTTTGACGGTAAAGTTGTAATTATACCTGAAAATTATTCAGCCGATGATTTGGAAGTTTTTCAGATTAATGAAAATACTCACAGAGAAGATTTATCAATTCTTGAACTTGCATACAGATTCCATGTTGCCAGTGAAAAAAGAAAGGTTACAATAGACGAACTTGGGGACGAATATAACATGAGTTCGAGACAGGTAAAAAGAATAAAAGGCAGTCTTAATTACCCAACACCTATAAAAAGACATATTAATGAATTGAAGCTTGCAAAAGCGGAAGAAATAAACAAGCTTGTAAAAGTTTTGAATATTCCTGAAGAAAAAATGGAAGAGTATATTGAGAAAATAAAAGATTTATCTCGTGATGAGCTTAGAGCAGAATTAAAAAGAATAAAAGCAGATAAAGAAAAACCCCTTATGGATACAAAATACAGCAAAAAATTATCAATCATAAAAATCAACGAAAATCTAACAGAGGAACAGTTTGAAGCAATAAAAAAACTTGTGGAAAATAAACTTTCTGAATTTAAAAAATAAAATTAACATAAGATATTTTTTATGGAGGGATTTTATGAAAAAAAGATTGTGTGCATTATTTTTTATTGTATTATTATTAGCAGGGTGCAGTTGTACAACTGTTGAAAAAAGAAAACAATATGAAGACTATGAAAAAATTCCATATATTCCCACTATTACAGCTCCCTCTCCGGAATATCTGACAGCTGAAAAATGTATTCTGGTTTTCACTGTAATAGGTATTCCGTATGTTGTAGCTGATACAGTTGTATCTGTGGG
>UQXM01000211.1 GCA_900545035.1 uncultured Fusobacterium sp.
AAAATAGCCGTCTTTTGGCGCAATATAATGTACTTTCCCGCCGTCTGGATGATGCAATAAAAGCCGTTTCCATTTCCCCTATTCCTTTTTCTATTTTAAATCCTTCTTTTACCAACGCTTTTTGTAAAATATTACTTGATTTATATTCATTAAATTTAAGCTCTGCATAATCCCATACAGCCTCATTTAAACTAATTAAAACCTCTTCATACTTCTTTATTCTTTCCATAAAAGTCTCCAAAAAATTTTTTAATTTCCTTTAAATTCTTTTCCGAAAAAAATTCTGCTGCTTATAGCTCCTGCCAAAAGAATAACAACACCCATTCCTAAAGCGACACCCGCAGTTACTCCTGCTCCTGAACTCATAGGAAGCATGATAAATAAATTAAGCATAGCAAAATATATTATACTTGTTACTGTATATGAAAGAGAATAATTAGCAAGAGCCGGACTTTCCAAGTTTGGATCACATATACGAAGAAGCAGAACTCCTGTCAGAAAAACTCCTGTACTCATACCTAATGTTCCTATCATTTGCTCAAACCAATATCCCTTTAAAAATCTTTTACAGAAGTAGAAAAGAACTCCTGCTGTTACGATGTATCCTATGATAACCATTACCAAAATAGGTACAATATATGCAGCTACAGCTTTTATAGGCAGACTTGCAATGGCAGCAATTACTGCATATTCAGTAAATGATCCTGAAATTTTACTCTTTACTTTATCATCAACAAGATAATTTAATTTTAATTTATTCATAATTCCCCAAATAATAAACATTACTATCATTGCATAAGCCCAAACAGAAATACTGCTCAATACAGGGATTTTAAACTTTTTCATAAATGATAAAACTAAATAAGCCAATCCACAGGCAACAAAAATAAGAGCTGCATGAAATGCCACTGTATCAATCGAAGACGATAAAGTTGTTTCACGCCCTATTGAACCTTGCTTTGATATATCTTTTTGAAATCCTATACGAATAGGTTCAGGGATATCAGCAGGTTTTTTCAGCATAGCAGTCTGTCCATGGCGTGCAGCCCAGTTAATCATAAATATTCCAATAAGAATACCACCCACTATTCCAAATGTAGCTGTTGTTGTCGCCACACCCTGAGAAGTCTGCCAATAAGGAAGATTAAGTGATGAAAGAATATTACCCAAAGTTCCCGCTGTTCCATGTCCGCCTACAAATCCAATGGCAAGTTCTATTCCAAACACATCATAAAGATTTTGATCTGCAAAAAGAACATGAGTTCCATAACCAACAGCAAATTGTAACATAGATACTCCAAGTCCTACTCCAATTAAAGGAAATACATTTTTAAGAATACCGGCTTCTCCGCTGTTTTTTCCTCCGCCAATAGAAAGCCCCAAAGGAACTGCTGCCACTACAGGAACAATTAATACTCCGGGAAGCAATGAGTAAATACTAAACCATTCCTTTGGTACAGGAAGAATATCAATACATTGAGGTCCTAAAATCAGCAGCAGAAATCCTCCGATTACACCTGCCGGAATAAAAGTTTTTTGAAAAACTTTTATATTGGCTCTGATAAAAACTCCTAAAAGTAAAAATACCCCAAGTAACCCTAAACTTTTTAAAAAGTCTGTCAATATTGCACTTGTCATAATAATCCCCCCTTAAAAATATAATGATAATAAATTATATCACTGCAATTCACAAATTACAATATAAATCATAATTTTGAATTTTAAGTGCTGTTTTAGAAAATCTTGTAATGAACAAAAGCAGAATATATGCCATCATTATCTACATCTTCTGTTACATATGAAGCAGATTTTTTAACATTTTCCCCTGCATTTCCCATAGCTATTCCGTATTTTACAAATTCAAGCATTTCAATATCATTTCCTCCATCCCCAAAAGCCATAGCTTCATCTTTGGAAAGCCCAAGATAATCCAAAAGTTTTGCTATTCCTGTTCCTTTTCCTCCGTCTTTTGGGATTACATCCACAAACAAAGGATTCCATCTTACACCTCTGCACTCCGGCATATTTGCAAAAAATTCTTTTTCTTCGTCTTCCTTTATATATGCACAAAGTTGATAAGTTTTCTTTTCTTCAGCACGAGCCGGATTTCTTGTATCAAAGTCTGAAACTGTCGCCCCAAGAAATTTTCTTAATTCAAGAACTCTGTCATTTATAAAATTCAAATATGTATAATCTATTTCCACAAATTCACAGGCAATTTTTTTCTACCATTTCCACTATTATCTCTTCAGGATTTTTACCTTTTAGATCTGT
>UQXM01000212.1 GCA_900545035.1 uncultured Fusobacterium sp.
GATCAGAAGCAACTATTAAATTTGAATTTTTTTCTTCTAAAAATCCTTTATATAATTGTTTTAAAAATCCTTTACCTAAAAATGTTAAAAAAAATCCAGAAAATGATTGCATATGTATATCAACAATTTCATTTATTTTATCTTTATCATTTAATATTGTAATTGTAACTTCCATTTTCTCTCCATTTACTTAACAACAGTCAAAGCTGTCATAAACATTATTTTAATATCTTCCAAAAAATTAAACTTTTCTATACTTTGAAGATTATATTTCATCTTTTCTGGCAATATCTCTTCAATATAAGTTTTATCAGGATTTTCTGATTTTTCTAATAATTCTGCTTCATCTTTATAATAAATACTTGCAAGACTTGTTACACCAGCTGGTAAAAGAAGTGTTGCTGTCATTTCTTTTGTATAATGATCTACATATTTTTTTACTTCCGGTCTTGTTCCTACAAAAGTCATATCACCTGTTAAAATATTTAAAAGCTGTGATATTTCATCTAAACGACAGTTTCTGATAAAACTTCCAACTCTTGTTATTCTTGAATCATTTCCAACAGTAACCTGTGTTCCAAGTTTCTCAGCATTATTTACCATTGTTCTGAATTTAAAGATTCTAAAAATTCTTCCATATTGAGTAATTCTTTCTTGTCTGAAAAATACAGGACCTTTAGAATCTATTTTTATTGCAATTCCCAGTATTATAAATATAGGCAGTAAAATAACAAGCATTATTAAAGAAACTGTTACATCAAAACCTCTTTTTAAAAATAAGCTTCCTTTTTTCTTACTTAGAATGTCGTAATATTTTTTTACTTCTTCTGTTTGGAGTTCTTTAGGAAGTTCTTCCCATTTTTTTAAAATCAACTTACACATACTCCTTTACAATTCTTGTATAATTTTCTATTACATATTCAACATCTTCATCTGTAAGGCAAGTATGTAAAGGAAGTGTTATTTCATTTTTAAATTGTTCATAAGAATTTGGATAATTTTTAATGTCAAATCCTAAGTTTATATAAGCTGTCATCATTGGTAATGGTTTGTAGTGAACATTACAAGCAATTCCAACCTCTGCCATTTTAACTATTATCTCTTGTCTTTGTTCAAGAGTAATATTTGGGATTCTTGTAATATATAAATGTCCTGAAGACTGATGATTTTCTGTATAATGATTTAATGTTTGTACACCAATTGGTCTGAAAGCATTGTCATATCTTGTTATTATCTCTTTTCTTCTTTTTAAGATTTCATCATAACGAGATAATTGAGCAAGACCTATTCCCGCATGAACATCAGTCATATTGCATTTATACCAAGTACCTTTTATGTCATATTCCCATGCTCCCAATTTGGTTTTTGCAAGAGCATCTTTATTTTGTCCATGTAAAGAATAAAGTTGAAGTTGATGATATATTTCTTCATCATCTATTCCCGGAATAGTTTTCCAAGTTAATGCTCCACCTTCCGCTGTAGTTAAATTTTTAACTGCATGGAAAGAAAAAGATGTAAAATCAGCAATACTTCCTATTTTTCTACCATTTAAAACAGCACCAAAAGCATGAGCAGCATCAGCACATACAGCAACTCTTCCTATCGCTTTTTGAATCTCGTTATTTGGTTTAAATAATGATTTCTTATTTTCTAATATAGAAAAAATTCTGTCATAATCACATGGTATTCCTGCTAAATCAACAGGAATAATAGCTTTTGTTTTTTCTGTAATTGCTTTTTCAAGCTCTTCATAATTTATTTCTAAAGAATCTTTTTGTACATCAACAAATACAACTTTTGCACCGACATGATAAACTACAGAAGCTGAAGCAGTATAAGTATAAGCCGGAACTATAACTTCATCTCCCTCTCCTATTCCCAGTATACGAAGAGCCATCTCTGCACAAGCTGTTTGAGAATTTAAACACACAGCTCTGTTTACATTACAATAATCTGCTATTTTTCTTTCAAATTCTTTTGTTTTTGGTCCTGTTGTAATCCAACCTGATTTTAAAGCTTCTGTAACTTCTTTTATTTCAAGTTCAGTTATATCCGGCGGACTAAACAAAATATTTCTTTTAAAAGTACTCATTTTCCCCCTCCAACTTATAATACATATAATAATTATTTTTCATACTTTGTAATTTTATTCATATTTAACTTCTTTGTAAGAAGTAATAAATTCCTTCATTACTTTCTTTATTTCTTCCGTTCTTTAAGTATACTACTTTTGAATTGGTCTTTTCAAGTATTACTGCATCAT
>UQXM01000213.1 GCA_900545035.1 uncultured Fusobacterium sp.
ATAATCCAAAAATTTTATAATAAATTTTACTTCTTTTTAAAAATCTATCTCTAACTATTTTTAATCTTTTCTGTCTTGTTTGTTCTTTTTGAATTTCATTATATAGTTGCTTATTATAATTTGCAAGTCCATCTTCTAATAAAAAGCAATTATTTATATGATTCATAAAAAACTGACTGTAGGATACATTGTCCTGTAAATAAATATTTTTTTCTAATAATTTTTCTCTTATTAAAAATTTTTCTAAATTTCTATATAACAAGTACATTTCAATATACTTAATAAATTTGTTTTTCTTTTTAAAATATATATTTAAATGCCAAGAATTTTTTAAATTCTTAGCTATACTTTCTGGTACTCCTCTACCAAGAAAGAAAAAAATATCATTTAAATTTTTTTCTGTTTTCATCAATAGAAACAATAACAATGGATAACTTCCATTCACATAACAACTACTTTTATATCCCATTATCATCACCTAAAAATCTATTTATTCCATTTTGCCATGAAGGTATTTTTTGATTTATTATTTTTTCTACTTTTTTACTGCTTAATTTTGTGTATTCTGCTCTTTCTGCTTTCAAATTAAAATCTTTTGTTTTAGCTCTGTTTAACTTTCCTTGCCAGTTTATTTTATCCAAAACATATTTCGCTTGATCATATTTACTTGCTTCTCCATTATTTGCTAAATGATAAAGTCCATATTTTTTAGTTTTAATAAGTTCCCAGCTGTAATATGCTAAATCTTTTGAATATGTTGGAGAAGATATTTGATCATCTACAATAGAAAGTTCATCTTTTGATTTACTCCAATTAATAACCTGTTTATTAAAGTTATTATTTGCAACTCCAAATACCCAAGATGTTCTTACTACAAAACTATTTGGCTTTACTCTAAAAACTTCTTTTTCACCCTCAAGTTTTGTTTTTCCGTAAACTGATAATGGATTAGGAATATCTTCTTCTGTATAAGGAGATTTCTTTTTTCCATCAAAAACAAAATCTGTTGAATAAGTTATATAATCTGCTCCTATTTCATTTGCAATTATTGCTAAATCTCTCGGAGCATATGTATTTAATTTTCTGCAAAACTCTGATTCATCTTCCGCTTTATCTACATTATTGTATGCAGCACAATTTATAATAAGAGAAATATTTTTATTCTGTACAAATTCTCTTACTTTTTCAATATCTGTAATATCTAAATCATTAACATCTGTTGCAACATATTCTTCTTTTATTTCATCAAATAGTCTTTGAAAATCATATCCAAGCTGACCATTTGCACCCGTTATTAATATCATTTTATTCACCCAATTTATTTATATATTCTTTAAAAGATTGATGTCTAGTATCTTTTTCTGATAATATTAAGTCTTCTTCTTTTAAATTATATTTTTCAAAGTTCCACTCTATATTTATATCCTTATCATTCCACATTATTCCTGAATCATATTCCGGATGATAAAGATCTGTACATTTATACATAAATTCTGTTCCATCTTCAAGAGTTAAAAATCCATGCGCAAAATTTTCAGGAATAAAAAACATTCTCTTATTTTCTGCGCTTAATTCTACACCAAACCATTTTCCAAAAGTTTTGCTTCCTTTTCTTAAATCCACTGCAACATCAAAAACAGCTCCTTTTATTACTCTTACAAGCTTTCCTTGAGAATGTTTTGTTTGAAAATGAAGTCCTCTTAAAACTCCTTTTTTAGATTTTGAATGATTATCCTGCATAAATTCATTTGTGACTCCAATCTCTTCAAATTCTTTTTTGTTGTATGATTCTAAAAAAAATCCTCTGTTATCTCCAAAAACAGTTGGCTCAATTATATATAATCCGTCTATTCCTGTTTCTATTTTTTTAAACTTAGACATTTTATTTCTCCTAATTTACTTTTAATAATTCGTTTAACCAATTATCAATATAATATTTTTCTACTATTTCTTTTGGTAATTCTTCATATAATGAATTTATAAACTCAATAGATATATCTATATTATTTTCATTTATAATCAAAATATTATTTTTATTGTAATAATCTTCATTTATTATTTCTTTATTATTTGTTATCAGCTTCTTTTTTAATCCTAAACAATCCAAAGCTCTTAATGTACTACATCCATAATTTTCTTCTTTTACAAGTTCTAAGATAACTTTACTTTTCATATATTTTTCTATTGTTTCTTTCAAAAACGGCGAATGAAATGGTCCGCTTACATTCAGTAAAATCGCT
>UQXM01000214.1 GCA_900545035.1 uncultured Fusobacterium sp.
CTACATTTATTCCAAACATAGATTCTGCTATCATTTTTACTAATACCACAGTTGTCATCACAAGGAAAAACGGCTTTATAAATTTAGTTCCTCTTGTTACTGCTGTTTTTGCTCCAAGTGTGGCGGCTATTACCATTACCACTGCCATAACCATTCCGTAAAGATAATTTACTTTTCCCAAAAATATAAAAGTCAAAACACTTGAAAGGTTGCTTGAAAGATTTAAAATTTTTGTATTTCCGCTGGCATTTGTAAAATCAAATTTAAATATTTTAATAAGCCCGAAAATAAGAAGAGAACCTGTTCCCGGACCGAAAAATCCATCATAAAAACCAAGAGCCAGAGCCATGCACATACCTTTTTTTACACTCTTTCCTTCAAGCCCCAAAAATTCATTTGTTTCTCCCAATTTTTTATTGCACAGAGTATAAACAAGAAGAACAAGCAGAAGAATTATTACAAGAGGATACAAATATTTTGAATCGATAAGAACAACTGTTCTCACTCCCAAAATTCCCCCTATAAAAGAAAGAGGTGCAAGTTTTTTTACAAGTTCCCAGTTTACTTTTCCCGAACGGGCAAATTTGATACTGCTTGCCACTGTTCCCGAACAGCAGGAAAATTTATTTACTCCCAAAGCTACATGAGCAGGAAGTCCCGAAGCCAAAAATGCAGGTACACTGATAAGTCCTCCTCCTCCGGCTATTGCATCAACAAAGGCTGCAACAAAACATGCTATTCCCAAAAAAATAAAAGAAGATAAATCTCCCGCCATTTCAAACATTATACAACCCTCCAAAATATATTAATACTGATTATTTATAACATATATAGTATATCATGCTCTGAAATCAACTGCAATATAAAATATAAATAAAAAAACCCGGAAATAAATTCTCCGGGTTTTCAGATTAATTTCTTTTTAGAAACTACTCAGCTGCGATTGCTCCTACTGGACATCCTCCAGCACAAGCTCCACAATCAACACAAGCGTCTCCGATTTGGAATTTTCCGTCGTCAGTTGCAGATATTGCTCCTACTGGACAAGTTCCTTCACAAGCTCCGCATCCTACACAAGTATCTTTGTCTATTACGTGCATTTTCTACCTCCTAAATGTTCTAAACTTTAAATTTTATTTTATTACTTTGGTGATAATTTTAATATACAGTATAAACGATAAAATGTCAAGTAATATTTAATAAAAGTGTTTCGTTTTAGGTCGCTAATTTTTTGACTTTCAAATTAATAATTCTTTTTTGAATTTTCTCTTTTAATTTTTTCGTTAATAAGGTATAGTAATATAGTAAACAATTTTATTTTTCCAAAAAAGGAGGCAGACAAATGATTTCAGATATTATTCCTTTGATAATTTTTGATACTGAAACAAACGGACTTACTGCCGAATGTTCCGTTCTTTCAATATCGGCTGTGAAAGTTTTTTACGACAGAAGCAAAAAAATATTTTTAAAAGAATTTGAAACCTATGACAGATATTATTATATAAAAGACGGAGAAGAAGAAAATCCTGATGCAATTTGTGTAAACGGACTTACAAAAGATGAAATTACCAAAAGAAGAAACGGAGCTTCTTATCCAAAATTTTTCTGCGAAGATATTGAAAGTTTCAAAAATTTTTGTAGGGAAACCAGACATTTTATAGGACACAATATTAAATTTGATTTAAAATATATAGAAAAATATATGGATACTCCCAATACTTTTGACACTATGGCAACAAACAGATATATTTTAAAAATTCCCTCTTCTTACGGGTATAAAAATCCAAAACTTTCTGAAACAGCTGAATTTTACAAAATTGATACTGACTGTTACTCTTTCCATTCCAGTCTTGATGATGTAAAAGTTACAGCAAAGATTTTCAGAAAGATGTGTAAAAACAGCGACAAAAATGCAATGCTGTTTTTGGAAAGCAGATGATTATGAAAAAAGAAGCACTTAGACTTTTAAAGCAAATATACGGATACGATTCTTTCAGAAAAGGGCAGGGACATATTATCAGCAATGTCCTGAGCAGAAGAGATACTCTCGGAATTATGTCAACAGGAGGGGGAAAATCTATATGCTATCAAATACCTGCTCTTATTTTTCCGGGAATAACTCTTGTGATCTCTCCTCTTATTTCTCTGATGAAAGATCAAGTTGATACTCTTAAAATTTTGGGGGTAAACTCTCTGTATCTTAATTCAACTCTTTCAAAAGATGAGTATGTTTCAG
>UQXM01000215.1 GCA_900545035.1 uncultured Fusobacterium sp.
CCTTTGGTAATAAATTTTGTGTAAATAAAAATCTCTCTTGATTATTAATGAATTATAGGTATAATTTAATTAATATCAAGGGAGGTTTTTTTATGTCTTTATTACCAAAGGAACTTATTAAAGAAATTGTTAGAAAAGGAAATTTTAGTTCTGCTGCTGATATTCAGGAAGCTCTTAAAGAGTTGATGAAAGATTTTATACAAGAATCGCTTGAGGCAGAATTAGATACTCAATTAGGATATGAAAAGCATGGAAAAAAAGAAGATAGTGATAATTCTAGAAATGGATACTCTAAAAAGAAAGTTAAATCTTCTTTTGGAGAAATAGAACTTGATATTCCACGCGACAGAAACAGCGAGTTTGAACCTAAAATAGTTCCAAAGTATTCGCGTGATATTTCTAACTTGGAAGAGAAAGTTATTTCTATGTATGGATTGGGAATGTCTACCAGAGATATTAACAAACATATTCAAGAGATTTACGGTGTAGATGTTTCAGCAGAAATGGTAAGTAAAATTACTGATAAAATCATTCCTTTAATTGAAGAATGGCAAAGCAGACCTCTTGAAGAAGTATATTATTTTACTTTTTTAGATGCAGTTCATTTTCATGTTAAAGAAGATAAAACAATAGTAAAAAAAGCTGCTTACATAGTTTTAGGAGTTAATTCCGAAGGAAAGAAAGATGTCCTGGGAATTTATATAGGTGGAAATGAATCAGCTAAATTTTGGTTGTCTGTTTTAAATGATTTAAAAAATAGAGGAGTGAGAGATATTTTAATAGCTTCTATTGATGGATTAACAGGGTTTTCAGAAGCAATCAAGGCAGTTTTTCCTTATACAGATATTCAAAGATGTATTATTCATCAAATTAGATATACTTTAAGCTTTGTAACCTACAAAGAGAAAAAAGAATTTAGCTCCTAATGAAGAAGCAGGTTATTCAGCGCTTGAAGAATTAAAAGGAAAGTGGGATAAAAAATATCCTTATGCGCTGAAAAGTTGGGAAAATAACTGGAATGAATTAAGAACATTTTTTAAATTCAGTCCAGAAATCAGAAAAATTATGTATACCACAAATACAATTGAAAATTTAAATAGAATATACAGAAAAGTAACAAAAACAAAAAGTAGTTTTCCAACAGATATGGCTTTGATGAAATTACTTTATTTATCAACAATTAATTTAACAGAAAAATGGAAAACAGGTTATGTGAAAGATTGGCATTTGATAAAAGGACAATTAGCAATAGAATATGAAGAAAGACTGAAAGGCTTTTAGTTTCCTTTCAGTCTCCAAGACAATTTAAAAATTAATAATCAAGAGATGATAAATACACAAAATTATTTACGCTCTCAAAATTTTACTCATAATAATTCTCATTCTTTAAACAAATATAAAAATAGCAGTCTGGTTTTTCAGACTGCTATTTTTATTTATTATTAATATCTGTGTTTATCAACTTCATTTCTTACAGCATCGTAAATCTGTCTTGCTTTATCTTTTCTTCTCTGTTCTTCATCCTGTCTTTTTTCTTCCATTCTTCTTTCAAATTCTCTTTTTCTCTCCTGTTCTTGTCTCAGGCGTTCCTGCCTTTCCCAAGGCTCTTCTTTTTTCTTGTTCAGCTTATAGTTTTCTCTTCTTTGTTCAGCCTGTTGTTCCCGTATAATTCTTTCCTGTTCTATCTGCCACTCCCTGTTTTTTCTTTCCCATTCTCTGTTCTGCTTTTCGTGGTCTTTCATTTGTTTATAATGAATTGCCTGATTAATTGCATGAACAGCTTCATTTGTTCCTGCATAAACCATTGCAGAAAACAGCATTGTTAAAATAATCAAAGATTTTTTCCTGTTCATATGTCCTCTCCCCCTTTATTTATTCTTTTCTTTTTCTATACAAACATTTATTGCTGAAAGAAGCAGCCATTCAAACAATAAAAAATATAAAACAGGTAATACAAATATTTCTGTTACTACTATCATTTTAAAATAATCCACAAAAATAATTAAAACAATTGCAGATATTATTGCAGAGCAAATAAAAGGTATCATCATATTTTTTGATTTAAAACATTTACACATACTGCAAAAAGATTTTACCAAGGAATTTCCTTTTTCATTTTTTTTGAGTATATATATCGTTTGAAAATTTTGAAATAAAAATAAACAAAAAGAAAAAATAAGAACTGTCAATAAAAATATTAGATTTTTTGAAGTATACTGTCC
>UQXM01000216.1 GCA_900545035.1 uncultured Fusobacterium sp.
TCTATATCCTCTATTAAATCTTCAAATATATGGTGTTCACAGATAATAAGTCCTCCATCTGCCAAAATGTCAGCCTCTCTTACAGCTTTCATAACACTTCTGCAAAGTTCTTCCTTATAAGGAGGATCCATAAAGATTATATCAAACTTTTCATTTTTTCTTCCAAGTATCTGTACAGCTCTTACTGCATCGTTTTTATAAGCTCTGCATCTGTTTTCAAAGCCAAGAGAATTTATATTTTCAATTATTACTCTCAAAGCTTCGGGATCTTTTTCTATCATAACAGCTCTTTTTGCTCCTCTGCTTAAAGCTTCAAGAGCAATATTTCCCGTTCCACTGAATAAATCTAAAAAACAACAGTCCTCTATATAAGGAGCTATTATAGAAAAAAGTGATTCTTTTATATTTGCAAGAGTAGGTCTTGTATCCATACCTTTTCTGCTTTTTAATTTTCTGCTTTTTGCTTCACCGGCTATTATTTTCATTTTGCCTCCTAATAAATAAACATTGCATCTCCGAAGCTGAAGAAATGATATTTTTTCTCCACAGCTTCTTTATATACTTTCAGCATAAATTCTCTGCTTGAAAATGCTGAAACAAGCATAAGAAGAGTTGATTTCGGAAGATGAAAATTTGTTATAAGTGCATCTATAATTTTAAATTTGTATCCGGGATAAATAAATATATCCGTAGAAGAATTTTCTGCCATAAGAGTTCCATCATCTGCTGCTGCCGATTCCAAAGCTCTCACAGTTGTCGTTCCCACTGCAACAATTCTTCTTCCCTCTTTTTTGGCTCTGTTTATAATTTCACAGGCTTCTTTTGGAATTTCAAATCTTTCTTCATGCATTTTGTGGTCTAAAACATCTTCTGTCTGAACAGGTCTGAATGTCCCAAGACCTACTTCAAGAAAAATATCTACAATAGTTATTCCCTTATCCTCTATCTTTTTCAAAAGCTCTTTTGTGAAATGAAGTCCTGCTGTGGGAGCTGCAACCGATTCTCCTCTTATTGCATACACAGTCTGATATCTGCTCTGATCTTCAAGAGCTTCAACTATATATGGCGGCAAAGGCATTTTTCCCAAATGATCCAACACTTCCTCAAATATTCCCTTAAAAGAAAATCTGATAACTCTGTTTCCGTCATCTTTTATTTCTAAAAGTTCTCCCACAAGTTCGTTATCATTTCCAATATATACTTTCTGTCCTATTTTTAATTTTTTGGCGTGTCCCACAAGACATTCCCATGTATCAATGGAAAGTCTTTTCAAAAGCAGCACCTCTAAAACAGCTCCTGTTTCTTTTCTTCCAAAAAGTCTGGCAGGAATTACCTTAGTGGAATTTCTTACAAGAACATCTCCCTCTTTCAGATAATCTATAATATCATAAAAATGTCTGTCCTCTGTTGTTTCAGTTATTTTATCTACCGCCATAAGTCTTGAATGATCTCTCGGCTCGGCAGGATGCTGTCCTATAAGTTCCTCAGGCAGATTATAGTCATAATCAATTAATTTTGTAGACATCTTCTATTTTTCCTCTTTTCTTCCAATAATAACTCTTTCTATTCCTGCATAATCAACTATTCTTCCCTCTATTCTGAAACCATTTTTTTCCATAAGCTGACTTACAGTTTCCCCTTGATTGTACCCCACTTCAAAAGCAAGATATCCTCCGTTTTTTAAATATTCCATGCTCTCTTCAGATATTTTTCTGTAAAAATAATATCCGTCCCCTCCGTCAGTAAGTGCCATTTTGGGCTCATACTGTTTTACTTCGGGCATAAGCTCATTATATTCTTCAACAGGAATATACGGCGGATTTGATACAATCAAATCATAATTTTTTTCTTTTACATGTTGGAAAACATCTGATTTTAAAAATTTAAGATTTGAAGCTCCATTAAGTTCTCTGTTTTCCACAGCAATTTTCAGAGCCTCATCACTTATATCAAGCCCCAAAACTTCACTGCTCGGAAGCTCTTTGGCAAGAGTAACGGATATTGCTCCGCTTCCTGTTCCTATATCCAAAATTTTTGGATTTTCAAAATCCTTCATTAATATAATACACTGTTCTGCCAAAATCTCTGTATCAGGTCTCGGAATAAGAACCCCTTCCGCAACTTTGAATGTTCTTC
>UQXM01000217.1 GCA_900545035.1 uncultured Fusobacterium sp.
ACATGAGATGTTTTTAAATGCAGCACCCTTTCTTACAAAATAAAAAAAACACCCATATAATAGTAACATGAGATGTTTTTAAATTTATTGTCCTTGTCATCTTAGCTGTATTTTTAACTGAAATATAATAGTAACATGAGATGTTTTTAAATCTTGGTAAAGTGAGAGTGAGAATATCTCCTCTTTCAAATATAATAGTAACATGAGATGTTTTTAAATAAGAATGTACTACAAGCTGTTCTCTTTTTATTAACATATAATAGTAACATGAGATGTTTTTAAATAGTACAACAATTCCGATTGTAAGACGTATTCTTGCATATAATAGTAACATGAGATGTTTTTAAATTGTAACAACTCAGCTATGTGGTTACAAAAAATAAAAAACAGCTAAAAATTAGGAGAGTTCATTTATATGTATGTAAATTCTCCTTTTTAGTTGGTTGTAGGTGACATTATCTTGTATATTTCAAATATACTTTTTAATGTTTCATATTGCTTGTACTTATTTTTCTTCATTGTCACAATATATTCCTTACTTTGCAGCATAACGAGGGCATACATTATGTGAAAGTTCTATAATAAAATCAGGGTTATTAACTTTTTCAAAAGTAGAACCTTTATGACCAATTTGTCCATTTGATGCTTTGCTACTTTTCTTTCTTTTTTATAAGTTTATCTGAAGATGGGGAAGACTACTATTTGAACTGTTCATATCAATTCTGACTTTTAATTCAACATTTTTAAGCTTTAATTTTTCAATTCTTTTTTAAGTTCAGCAATTTCGTGTAACAAATTTTCAACTTTAAAATCTATAAAAGTTCATCTATTGCTTTCAAAAATTAACTAAGATATCATCTTTTTTGACACAAAAAAAGATCCAAATTTATTTTTTCTGAATCAAAGCCTTAAATTTAAGTTATAGTTTAATATTTACAAAAAAATAAAAAAAGGTTATTGGTGAGATAACCTTTTTTTATTGAAAAGTGAAATACTCTTCTAAAACATTTTTCCAATTACATTATACAGGATTTTCTTTTATTTTTCAAGGTTTTTTTTTAATCTTCAATGTTTTCTCTTTTGTCTAACAGCTCGAAATTTATCATCAGTTTGTTTTCAGAGATAAAATTATAAATCTCTTTTTCTGTTTCCAGTGGGATAAGTTTTCCCCACAGCTCAAAATAGTCCTTTTTGCTTCTTATCTGTTTTTTTATAAGCATTTTTAATTGTGTAATCTCTTCGGGCTCTGTAAATTTTTCTTTTTTGCTTTCGCTTTCGCTTGGAACTGTAAGCAATTCGTCTATAACATCTGCTTTTACCGCTTCAAGCTTTTTCTTTACCTTAGCTCCTGCTTTCTCAAAAAAGAAAATTATCATATATTCTTTTTTAGCTCCTCTTCCTAATTTTTCAGGAAAAGTTTTTATCTCAGATACCGTAATTTCTGTTAGTTCTGTTATATCTTTTTGAGTTTTTTTTAAAAGCCTGTCTATATTATCATTTCTGTAAGTTTCTGAAAGCTGAAGCATTTCTTTAAATTCCTTATAGCTGATTTTTCTGAAACATTCTCCCCTATGCTCCCCAGTCTGTACAATACTACCTGCAAATTCTTTAAGCATAGAATATATAATTTTGTTGTTTTTCCCCCTTAATGCCTTAATACTTTTGTTATTAAGCAACATTAAGAATTTCTTTTTTTCTTTAAGTTTTTTATGCCAATATTCTGCTTCTTCTTTCGTTAACGGCAGATGACTGTATTTTTTAGCTTTATGCATTAACTCAATATCCGCCTTTGTAAAAAGATATTCTTTGTAAAATTCATTTACAGCAATCAAATAGCTTCCGTCTTTCTCTGCTTTTGCCGAGAAAATAGAACCATATATTTTTTTCTCTCCAATTTTAATTTCATTAGAACCTGTCAATCTCACAAAAATATTGTGCAGATACTCTGCATTTCTACTGTTTGTCCCCAAAAGCTTTATTAAATCAGCTCTTGTAAGTTTTATATGCTCATATTTATCCATAGTGTTAATAGTCTGCAAAATATTTACATAGAGATTTTGAAATCCCTCCTCAATATCTACTTTATTCAAATTCATTTCTTTATTTATTCTTACCATAT
>UQXM01000218.1 GCA_900545035.1 uncultured Fusobacterium sp.
CTTTTACAATCAGAAAATTTTTAATTCCGCTGTCTTTAAGAATAACTTTTATATTATCATCTTCATAATCTTTCCCTGTATACCTGTTAAAAACTATCCCCTGAATTTTAATGCCCAAATTTTTTAAAAAATTTACAGTGAGCATTGTATGGTTGATTGCTCCAACTTTTGTTCCTGCTGTAAGAATTACAGGAAGAGAGGCGGATTTTATAAGGTCAAAAATATAAAATTTATCTCTCACAAGAGGTACATAAATTCCCCCTGCTCCCTCAACAATAAGATTATCGGCTTTTATCTGTCTTTTTTTTATTTCTGAAATTATTTTTTCGGGATTTATTTCTTTATTTTCAATTTCTGCTGCAAGATGTGGTGAAACTTCAGGCTCAAGATAATATGTGCACATATTTTTATCATAATTTTTCCCTGAAATTTTTGAAACTGTAAGAAGATCGGGAGCTGTAAGAGTATCCTCGTTAAAAAAGCACCCGCTCTGCACAGGTTTGTAGTATAAAGTTTTTTCATTTGAATTTTGAATAAGTGATTTGAAAATAAGACTGCTTATATATGTTTTTCCAATATCAGTGTCTGTTCCTGATATAAAGAAAGATTGGCATGACATAAAAATTCCTCCTTAAACTTGCATTGCTATGTATAAGTATAAGTCAGGATTTTAAAAATCAGCAAGAAGAAAAAAGAGGGAGGTTTACAATTAAAAAAATAAATTAGTTCTGATTTTAAATTCAAATATTTTTTGGAGAATGGAAATATAAAAAATATTTTTTCTATTTTTATTTTTAAAAAATGTATAAAAATTTAAAAAAGTGTTTGCAAAAAAAACCAACTATTGAAACAGCAAAACGAAAAAATAACCAAACAAATAGGACATGTGCTCGAGAACAAAAGATGATTACGAAAAAATTTTTTTACAAACATGGAGGGAATACGATGAAAAAATTTGCATTGCTTACAATATTTTGTGCTTTGGCTACCGGAGCTATGGCTGGCGACGGTTGGAATGAAAAAATGGAAATCTTTAAAGGAGATTATTTTGGTCAAAACCAAGGAACTTATTACAGAATACCGGCTATAACATCAACTTCACAAGGAACTGGGAGATCATAGACCAAACGGATGGACAGATATAGGATATCAAGATAATATAGGTTTTGGTATAAAAGTATCTCACGATGGCGGAAATACTTGGTCAGAAGAACAATTATTAATTCCTGATGAAATAAGACCGGGTACTAATGATAAAATAGGAATATCTGACCCTGCAATAGTTCACGATCCTGAATCAGGAAAAACATTTTTATTTGGATATCAAAATAATGATTGGATAGGAGGAACAACAGGAAAATTTAATTTCTATGTATATACTTCAGATGACGGAGGAGTTACTTGGGATAAAGGACAAATATTAGCAAGCAATAATGACGGTAACAATACAGGATTGTTGCCTGATGACTATACATATATGTTACAAGGACCTGGAGGAGGGATGACATATAATGGTGTTATTTATATGCCTATCCAAGCTTGGCATAATAAAGATAATCCTTTACAGGGACAAAATGGAAAAAATGATGCAACTTCTGGGTATATATACAGTACAGACCATGGAAAGACTTGGCAGATGTCTGGATTACTTCGTCCAGAGGGAGTAGATGTTACAAGTGAGAGTAACATTTTCCATTATGACGGGAAAATATGTTTGGCAGTAAAAGCAGAAAACGGAAATACACAAGCTGACAAAAACAGAGTGGTTTATACAACAACTGATAATGGAAAAACTTGGACTAAACTGGATGAAGATTTTATTCCTGATGATGTAGCAAAATGTGAAAGCAATACATTATCATTAAGCGATAAAGTTTATTTAGTAAGTTATACTAAAGATAAACCAGCTAGAAGAAATGGGTTGTTTATAACAACAAATACAGGAAAAACTATTCAAATTGCTGAAGGAAAAGTAGATGGGTATACTTCAATGACACAAGATTTGGATAATATGTATATTCTGTTTGAAGAAAGCGGAAGTATGTCAATGAGAAGATATGATATTGCTTCAAAAGAATATGCAAATGTAAATGCTCAAATCTTGGAAAGAGGA
>UQXM01000219.1 GCA_900545035.1 uncultured Fusobacterium sp.
GTTCGGCAAGCTGTGGGAAATACTCTTCCATAAGAGCGTCACGGCTTTCATTATCAAGTACACCCATTACCGTGTCTATCATCACCGGTGGATTATAGTCGCCCAAATTGCGAAGCACTTTCAAAAGGACTTGAAAATTTAGATAAACATATTGAAAATATGCAGAAATTCAATCTTCCTGTTGTGGTTGCAATGAACAGATTTTTAACTGACACAGAGGCTGAATTTGATTTGATAAGAAAAAGATGTGAAGAAAAAGGTGTTCCTGTTGCTCTTTGTGATGTATGGGCAAGAGGAGGAGAGGGAGGAACAGATCTTGCCAAACTTGTGGTTGAAGCTGTTGAAAACAACAAAGAAGAATACAAACCTTTATACAATTTAGATCTGACACCTGCACAAAAAATAGAAACAATAGTAAAAGAAATTTATGGAGGAGACGGAGTGATATTCTCTGCTGCCGCTAAGAAAACTTTGAAAACTGTTGAGGAAAACGGATATAACAATCTTCCTGTATGTATGTCAAAAACTCAAAAATCACTTTCTGACAATGCAGCACTTCTTGGAAGACCTACTGGATTTAAAGTAACTGTAAATGAAATAAAAATAGCTGCCGGAGCAGGATTTATAATTGCTATGGCAGGAGATATAATTGATATGCCGGGACTTCCTAAAGTACCTGCTGCTGAAATGATTGATATTGATGAAACAGGAAAAATAACAGGGTTGTTTTAAAATAAAATTCTCTCTGAAAAAATTTTTTCTATCTATATTGCTCACAGAAAGGAAATTTGAAACTCGTTTTACTCGAACAGTCAAATTTCCTGTATTCTGTTTCGCTGCATAGATTACGCAAAAATTTTTAATATCGAGAATTTTATTTTTAAAATCTATTAAAGGAAAAATCGAAAAACCCCCGAGGAGTGAGAAGTTCCTCGGGGGTTTTTCATTGAGATTTTATTATATGTTAAAGTTAGCACACCTTCAACATCATATTAATTAATGAAACAAAACCGTTTCAGCAAGTTTTTTAATATTTAAAAACTAGAATGTATAAGACCAACCGATTTGAAATTCTCCGTAGTATCTTTGATCGTCTGCATCAGTTATTTTTCCGTCTTTACCTTCAAATTTATTGATATCGTATCTGTAATATCCGTATATGTCAAATGCTTGTGTAAGAGCATAGTTTGCGTGTAAAGTAAGTGAGTTGTATTCAAAATCTTTGTAAGCTTTATATCCTATACCTTCAGCTTTATCTTTGTATTTTGCAGAATTGTGAAGTCCTAATCTGTATTCTAAGTTAAGAGATAATTTGTCATCAGCATATAACGGAGCATATGCTCTTAACTGATGATCGTATGATCTTCTTAAAAGACCTGTATCATTTCTTTCTCCGTCTCCTCTGTAATCTTTATAATCTAAGAAATAACCTACTTTGATTGGTCCGAAGCTGACATTTAAAGGCATTACTTCCACTCTCATATAATCTTGATCGTCTCCGCTCATTGAATAATATTGAGCATCCATCCATCCTGAAAACATTCCGTAATCATATCCTGTTCTTAAATACCATCTGTCATAATCAGAATCGCTTCTTACTTTTGCTCCCAAGAACCAGTTATCAAAATTTCTGATTGCTTGTAATTCCAATCTTGAAGAACCTCTGTCATATAATCCTCCGTTGCTGCTGTGAGTGTCAGAAGAGAATAATTTTCCTGCTCCTGCCATGAAATCCCAGTTTTCAGTTGAAAGGTCAACAGTATTCATAAAGATAACTTCTTCACCTATATTTTTACCTCCTGAAGTATTGTCAATCTCCAAGCTTTGTCCTATTGTTACTGATTTGAATAATGGCTGAGGCTGAGGTGTAACTTCTGCCACAACTATTGTTTCTTGTACTTCTTCAACTACAGGCAGTACTTCTTTACCGTATGCTGAAGAACCTATTGCTAATATTGCTCCTAATAATAATGCTGTTTTTTTCATCTGCATTCCCCCTATGAAATAATTTTATTAATAAAAAATATTAGCCGGATAAAG
Organism: uncultured Fusobacterium sp.; assembly: GCA_900545035.1. Taxonomy (GTDB): domain Bacteria; phylum Fusobacteriota; class Fusobacteriia; order Fusobacteriales; family Fusobacteriaceae; genus Fusobacterium_B. Next base: position 2,041 of record UQXM01000219.1, read on the forward strand.
TGGAAAATATTCAACTGAGTGAAATCTTTTCTGGTAAAGTATTCTTTATCGGCAGAGC
>UQXM01000220.1 GCA_900545035.1 uncultured Fusobacterium sp.
AACAAATTTCATCAAAACTTTTTGAAGCGGAAAAGGAATTACAAGAAAGGAAAAATAAAGGAGTGGTTTCAATATGAGAAATTTAGAAAAATTCCATGGTGTTATCCCTGCATTTTATGCTTGCTATGACGACAATGGTAATGTAAGTCCTGAGCGTGTAAGAGCTTTCACTCGTTACCTTATCGAAAGCGGAGTTAAAGGTGCATATGTTGGAGGATCTTCTGGAGAATGTATATACCAAACTGTTGCTGAAAGAAAATTAGTTCTTGAAAATGTAGTTGCTGAAGCACAAGGAAAATTAACTATAATTGCACACGTTGCTTGCAACAGCACAAAAGAAAGTATGGAACTTGCTAGACATGCAGAATCTCTTGGAGTAGATGCTATCGCTGCAATACCACCTATCTATTTCCGTCTTCCAGAACATGCAATCGCTAAATACTGGAACGATATATCAAGTGCTGCACCAAACACAGATTTCATAATCTACAATATACCACAATTAGCAGGAGTTGCTTTAACACCTTCTTTATTAAAAGAAATGTTAAAAAATCCTAGAGTTATCGGAGTTAAAAACTCTTCTATGCCAATCCAAGATATCCAAACATTCAAATCAATAGCCGGAAAAGACAGTGTTATCTTCAACGGTCCTGATGAGCAATTCATCGGTGGATTATTAATGGGAGCAGACGGTGGAATCGGAGGAACTTACAGTGCAATGCCTGGATTATTCCTTAAAATGCATGAATTATTCAAAACAGGAACTCCTGAAAACCTTGCTCTTGCAAGAGAAATTCAATACGCAGTAAACGATATCATAGCTGGATTATGTTCTTGCAAAGGACAAATGTATGCAGTTATAAAAGAAACACTTCGTATTAACCACAACCTAAACATTGGTGGAGTTGCTGCTCCATTTGCTAACCTTTTCCCTGAAGATATGGAAAAAGTTCAAGCAGTAGCTAAACTAATAAGAGATACAGAAGCTAAATATTTATAATTACTTTTAATTAAACAGTGAGAAAGCAGTCCTTCGGGGCTGTTTTTTCGTCGATGCAGTTTGACAGAACTCTCAACGACTAGCAGAGCCGACGAACGAAGAAATTTTATTCATTAAATTTTTTCGTTTGTACCTTTAGCTGATATCGAGACCAAAAAAAGACAGCCGAAGCTGTCTTTTTCTATTTCATATTCAATTCTTATTTAACTGCTTTGTCTGCTTTTTTATAAGCTCCTTCAGAACCAAATACATTTACTATTTTAGTTTTGTAGTAAGCTTTCATTTCTTCTTTAGCAGGTCCTAAATATTTTCTTAAATCGAACTCTCCAGTTTTTTCTGCCAATACTTTTCTTAATGCAGCTGTGAAAGCAAGTCTTCCGTCTGTATCAACATTGATTTTTGCAACAGCTGATTTAGTAGCTTTTCTTAATTCAGAATCAGGAATTCCGATAGCATCTTTTATTGTTCCACCATATTGTTTTATCATTTCAACATATTGTCCAGGAACAGCAGAAGATCCGTGTAATACGATTGGGAATCCAGGAATTCTTCTTGAAATTTCTTCTAATATGTCAAGTCTTAATTTAGGGTCATCACCAGGTTTGAATTTGTGAGCTCCGTGAGAAGTTCCGATAGCGATTGCCAAAGAGTCAACTCCTGTTTTGTTTACAAACTCTTCAACTTCATCAGGGTTTGTATAGATGTGATCAGCAGCTTTTACATCATCTTCGATTCCTGCAAGAACTCCTAATTCAGCTTCTACTGTAACATCGTTTGCGTGAGCATACTCAACAACTTTTTTAGATTCAGCAATGTTTTCTTCAAATGGGAAGTGAGATCCGTCGATCATTACTGATGAGAATCCGCAGTCTATACATTTTTTAGCAACTTCAAAGCTTGGTCCATGGTCTAAGTGTAAAGCTACAGGGATATCTGATCCAGACATTTTTACATAGTCAACAGCTGCTTTTGCAATCATTGGCACCATGTAAGATCCCATATATTCCATAGCTCCTTTAGAACATTGAAGAATTACAGGTGAACCCATTTCAGCACAAGCTTCAACAATA
>UQXM01000221.1 GCA_900545035.1 uncultured Fusobacterium sp.
AAAGCTGGCAATAACGCCATCAGGAGCACGCAGGATAGAATCTGCCGGATACAGTTTTAAATATTGTTATTGCAGCAAGAGCTGAGCCAAGTTCTGATGGGTGTTTATCATCTGTGAAATACAGATTTTTTGCAGGAAGTTTGTCAAAATATTTCCACCACACAACACCCACAGGAGCGACCTGTATTCCCAGTCTTTCTCCTGCCTCAAAATATCCTGAAGTCATATATTCCTGTTTATCTCTTTCGGATTTTAAAGTCCACGGCATATAGAGAACAGGAACAGCTTTGACTGTATCAATATATTTTTTTAATTCTCCGGCAGATGATAGAAGTGTATCTTTATCAAAACCGCTCTGCAGATGCTGAAGAATTACATAGTTGTAATTTCCGTACAAAATATTAAATCTTGTCTGAGGCTCTTTGCAGTGATAATCAAGCCCCTTGTATCCACGGGCAAGCATAGTAACCTCTGTATCAATTCCATTTTCTTCACATATTTTTTTAAAAATATAGGGCATATCATTAAAATATGTATGACTGTTTCCAATAAATAATATTCTCATAATGTCCTCTCTTATACTATATTTTTTTCAAACCATTTTTTTAATATTGTTAAATCTTCCTCTGTATGAAAATAGTGCTCACTGTTTTGAGAAATTTCCAAAGTACAGCCAAATTTTTCTGTAAAATTTAAAATTATATCTTTCTCGCATAAATTATCTTTTGCTCCATAAAGAATATATGTAGGAATATCCCATTTTATAATAGGATTTTCTTTTACATAGCAGTAATAATCCCAATAAAGATTTTGTCCCATAGGTGTGAAAATAATTTTTTCTTTTTCCAATTTCTCTTCCGTAATATTAAACCACATCATTATTTTTCTTATAATTTGTTCCATATCAATAACAGGCGACAGAAAAAAAGCTTTTGAAATATTTTCATCTTTAAAAGCAAGAAGAGAAAAATATGCTCCCAGACTGTTTCCAAAAACAGAGATATTTTTCCAATAATTTTTTGAATACTCTATAATCTGCAATAATTCTTTTACACATTCCTGAACCTTGCACAAAGTTTTTTCATTTTTTCTCTCTCCATGTTCCGGCAAATCAAAACTAAGTATCTGATAATTTTTTCCCACAGCTGTTTCAGCCAAAATCGTTATAGGCGTATCTTCTTTATATGATGAATTTCCATGAACTGCAATTATTAAATTTTCTGATTTTTCTCCCCATAAAACAGCAGGAATACCATTTATTTTTAAAAATTCTTTTTTCATTTTCAACCTCTGCAAAAAAATTATTATTGCCTATATACATTATACCAAATCAAGCTTCATATATATTGTATCTTCTCCCGGGCTGTTATTGTAACGAGGAATTTCATAAAAACCATATTGTTTATAACGATGAATTGCGTTTTTTAAAAAAGGCAAAGTATCAAGCAGCATATATTTATATCCAATTTCTTTAGCATCAGCAATTATTCTTTCAATCAGCATATTTCCTATATGATTTCCTCTGTATTTCGAATTTATATATAATCTTTTCATTTCGCATTTTTCATTATCAAGTTTTCTCAACGCTATACAACCTGCCGGTTTTTCATCACAAAAAACAATATATAGTCTGCCTTCAGGATGTCCGTATTTTTTTTCAAGAGCTTTTATCTCTTCATCATAATTTTGTATTTTTAAATACTCTTCAAAATTATCCTGCTTTGACATAAGCATAGCTGTATATTCTGTAAAAAGTTTTAAAATCTCTTTTTGATAACCATATCCCTCTTTAATTTCTATTTTCATAATTATTCTCCCTTTTTTATTTATTCTATCACATAGAAAATCCATAGTAAATTTTATTTTCCTAAAAAAGGATTGATAACTAATAGAAAAAAGTGGGTAAAAATAAAAGAGTATAGATTAGAAACAAAAAATAATGATTTTATAGTAACAAAAGAAGTTGAGTATGTGAGGATATATGCAGTTTTAAATAAAAGAGATATTGATAATGGAGAAGAAATTGCATGGTTAAGAAGTATGGAATAAA
>UQXM01000222.1 GCA_900545035.1 uncultured Fusobacterium sp.
TACTTATCACCACCACCTTTAAATATAATGAGCATTATTATTGATAAAATCAACAATATATCTCCATTCAGATTAAAGTTTTCAATGTGGTTAAATAGTATGATTTTCATACTTAAACCTCCTGATAAAAATAGTGTGATATCTGCAGTACATAAAGGATTGTGATTTCGCTTTATGTACATGAAATAAGCCTTCACCAAAGTGAAAGCTTATTTCATCACAATTTCAATTATCACACTATTTAACCAGTCCCGAGTGGGATTTTAGATAATTAAATTATATCCTTTTTATTATAAAAAGTCAACTAAATTCAAAAGACTATTTAAAATCAGGCTGCCTGTTTTATAGTTATTTTAAGTTTTTCAATTCGATTTTCTTTTATGCTTATTATTTTAAAAATAATTTTTTCTGTTTCAATCTCTTTTCCAATATATGAATTGTCGGGAATTACACCTAAAATATCAATCACATATCCTGATACAGTGTTGTAATTTTTTGTTTCGTCTGTTTTAACAGTAATTCCAAACTTTTCTTCAAGTTCATCAAGAGGAAACAGAGCATCTATTATATAATTAAAATCATCTATTTTTTCTATCTGCTGAAAAGTATTATCATGTTCATCTTCAATATCTCCCATTACCTCTTCAACAAGATCCTGCATTGTAACAATTCCGGAAAAGCCTCCGTATTCATCAATAAGAATAGCCATAGATTTTCTTTCTCTTTGCATTTCTTTAAAAAGTTCATCAATATTTTTTGTTTCGGGAACAAGATAAGGTTTTCTTAAAATAGGAATGATATCAACATTTTCAAATCCTTTTTTTCTTGCTTCAAGAATAAAATCTTTTAAATGAAGCACACCGATTATATTATCAATATCCCCTTTGTAAACAGGAATTCGCCCGTGTTTTGTATTTAAAAGTTCATCAAGATATTCTGAAACAGGAACATCAGCATCTATTGTATATACATCAGTTCTGGGAATCATAATTTCTTGAGCAGTGATATCGTCAAATTCAAAAATAGAATTAATCATCTCTTTTTCCGTTTCGTTGAAAACACCCTTTGCTTGTCCTGCTTCTATCATTGAACGGATTTCTTCTTTGGAAACATTTTCTTCAAGCTTTTCTGTTTTCATTCCCAAAATTTGCAGAACAACAGCTGTTGAAGATGACAACAGTTTTATAAACGGCGATGATATTTTTGAAATCACGAGAATAGGTTTTACACAAAACAAACTGATACTTTCAGCTTTTTGCAGAGCTACTCTTTTCGGTACAAGCTCTCCGAAAACAAGTGTAAAAAATGACAACAGAATTGTAACCAATACTAATGAAATATTTTCACTGTATGGATACGGAATACCATATTTTAATAAAAATGTGCCCAGTGGTTTTGAAAAACTTGCAGCAGCGGAAGCACTGGCTAAAAATCCCGAAAGTGTTATAGCCACTTGAATTGTAGATAAAAATTTTGTAGGCTCTTCCAAAAGATTAAGAATGAGCTTTGCATTTTTATTGTCTTCATTGTCAGCCATAATTTTGATTTTATTTTTGTTTACAGAAACCACAGCCATTTCGGCACTGGCAAAGAAAGCATTCACCCCTGTTAAAAATACAAGAAGCAGTAATTGATAAATAATACTCGTGTCCGGAATATCGTCCATAGAAATAAAAACCTCCTAAATAAATTAAAATATTAAATTGAGAAAATTTTATCATACTTTTTTTGAAAAATCAAATTTTATTACAGAGATATTACATTCTTTTATCGGAAAATCCAATTCCATCTTTCACAGAATTTCATGAATTCCGATAAAATTTATAATTTTATAAAAAACAGCAGTCTGAAAATCAAAAAATGTTTTCATAATTTTAAAGCATCATATATAGAATATATTTGAAATATTCTTAATAATCTTGTATCATGTAAAGGCTTATGTTATTTAAAAAATTTTTATTTGAAAAAGGATTTAAGGTTATGAAAGAAATAGGGTTAGAATCCATTGTATATGGACTGGCGTCCGGTGTGATG
>UQXM01000223.1 GCA_900545035.1 uncultured Fusobacterium sp.
TATACATATTAGCGCCACTTATTGCTAACCTTATCCATAAATAATAATCTTCCAAAGCAAAAGTCTGTAAATAACTTCCTGCTTTTATTATTTTTGATTTTTTATACATTACTGTTGGATGGTTAAAAGCACAAATATATTTAAGTTTTTCATAAATCTCATTATTTATTTCAGGAACTTTTCTGATACTTTGAATTTCTATTTTTTCATTTTCCATTTGAAATTCATCTATCCAACTTCCACAAATATCTAAATCAGGATTATTTTTAAATATTTCAATTTGTTCTTTAAATCTTTCTGGTTTTGAAATATCATCTCCGTCCATTCTTGCCACAAGTTCATAAGAACAGTTTTCAAGTCCTATATTCAGAGCCTTTCCCAAACCATAATTTTTTTCTAAAGAAATTATCTTAAACAATTTTGGATATTTATTTGTATATTTTTCTATTATCTTATCAAGTCCTTTTGTTAAAGGTCCGTCTTTTACCAATACTATTTCATCAGGTTTTAATATTTGTTTATCTGTAATACTTTCTAAAGATAAATCTAAATATTCAGGAATTTCTTTATAATAAACTGATATTAATACTGAAAATTTTAAATTTTCTTCTCTCATCTACATCCCTTTCCCAAATAAAACTATCTTTATTGTTTTAAAAAATACCACTGTATCAAGTACAAAGTCTTGGTGTTTTATATAATACAAATCATATTCAAGTTTTCTTTCTGCATCATCAACACTTGCACCGTATGGATACATTACCTGAGCCCACCCTGTAAGTCCCGGCACAACTCCGTATCTCAATTTATAATTTTTTATTTTCTTCTCGTAATCTCTTCCAAGTTCATTCCATTCAGGTCTTGGACCTACAAAGCTCATATCTCCGCGAAGAACATTTATTAATTGCGGAAGTTCATCCAATCTCATTTTTCTCATAAATTTTCCAAACTTGGTTATTCTGTCGTCATGTTCCGAAGCATATTTTGAAAATTTACTTGGGTCATGTATTTTCATGCTTCTGAATTTTATTATTTCAAATTCTTTTCCTCTGAAACCTATTCTTTTCTGCTTAAAAAAGACAGGATTTTTTAATATTTTCATTGGATTTAAAATTATATATTTTATTCCTACATCTAATTTCACTAATATATATGTAATAATCATAAAAGGAAAAGCAGGAATAAAAATAAGTATTGCCATTACAATGTCAAAAAGTCTTTTTATTCTTTTCTGCAGTGAATTATTCAAAACTTTAAAACCATCGCTTGTTACTACCCACAAGTCATCTATTTTTTCTGTATCAATTTTTCCTTCTATTTGTTCAAGAAAGCTTAAATAATCAGTAACTTCTGTTCCGCTTAATTTCAGTTCAACTATTTGTTCCGAATATTTTTTCGCCTGTTTTCTGCTTGTGTAAATTATTTCTTCCACACCATATTTCTCAATAATCTCTTTTGCATTTTCTATTGTTCCCAAAGAATTTAAGTTATTCTCTGCAATAAATCCTATATATTTATATTTTTCTTCATCTTTTAATATCTTTTCTATTTTTTCTTTCGGTTCTTCATCTCCCAAAATCAATACTTTTTTATTCTGCTTAAATATTTTAAGCAAAAAAGCAAACAGCAGATTCTGCAGGATATCATAAACGACAAAAGCTATTATTATTTTTTCCATTTTTAAGAAAAAATAGAAAATCAGAAAAAGTATAAAGTTTAAAGCCGATGAGATTATAAAGTCTCTTGATTTATAGTGATTTTTATTAAAATTCAGACAATCCGTAAGATAATATGAAAGAGCCAGGATAAGAAACATTCCGTAAATTGAAGTATTGATACTCAAATTCATAAAAACAAAAATATTTCTGTAAATGCCAAAAAGAGCAAGTAAATAAAAAAATCTTATTTTCCCGTTTCTGCTGTGTCTCATAATTCTCTCCCAAAAAATTAAAAAAGGTGTATGAATGTTTATAATTATTTCTACAAAAAATAAGATTTCCAAAAATCTTATTTTTTTTATACT
>UQXM01000224.1 GCA_900545035.1 uncultured Fusobacterium sp.
GGTTAAGAATGAGAAAAAATTTATGGAATTATAAAAAAATAAAACTCTCAATATCAAGAAACATGAAGTTTTTAATATCGAGAATTTTATTTTTTATAATTATTATATTTATTACATATGCTCAGGGAATATTTTATTTAAAATAATTCCTGTGAAAGCAGCTATTGCCAGCCCTGAAAGGGAAACAGTTCTCCATACAACAATATTATTAATTCCTATTCCCAAAACAAGAATAAGCGATGAAATAATAAGATTTCTTGAGTGAGAAAAATCAAGCTGAGATTCAATAAGAGTTCTCATTCCCACAGAAGCTATCATTCCAAACAAAATAACAGATATTCCTCCCATAACAGGAGCAGGGATAGTCTGTAAAATTACACCGAATTTTCCGATAAACGAAAGAGCTATTGCATAGCAGGCAGCAATTCTTAAAATAGCAGGGTCATATACTTTTGTAACAGCCAGAACTCCTGTATTTTCTCCGTAAGTTGTATTGGCAGGTCCTCCCAAAAATCCGGCAGCTATTGTAGCTATTCCGTCTCCAAGAAGAGTTCTGCTTATTCCCGGATTTGAAAAGAAATCTTTTCCGACAACAGCACCGTTTGTTGTAATATCTCCAATATGCTCAATAAAAACAACAAGAGCAATAGGAGCAATAGCAAGAATACTCGTAAGAGTAAATTCAGGAAGAGCTGTCAGAGAGTGAAGAGCATCTGGAGAAAATCCTATCCATCCCGCCTGTCTGATAGGTTCAAAATCTACCATACCCAAAAACATTGCTGTAAAATATCCTAAAATAACAGAAATTAGAATAGGCACAAGTCTGAAAAATGATTTTCCAAGAATTGAAATTATAATCATAGATATAATAACCACACCGGCTACAATCAAACTTTTTATATCAAAATGTCCGTTTGAATATCCTGCCATTGAAAGAGCAGTAGGACTTAATCTCAATCCGATAACAACTATTGTAGGTCCTACAACCACAGGGGGAAAATATGATTTTATTTTTTCCACACCATAAATTTTAACAAGTCTGCTCATAACCACATAAACAAGTCCTGCAGCAATAACTCCTCCTTTTACAGCTCCGATGCCTCCTTCTTTAAGAACAAGTCCGATTGCTCCTATAAAAGCAAAAGATGAACCAAGAAAGACAGGGACAATTCCTTTTGTGCAAAGGTGGAATAAAAGAGTTCCTATTCCCGCAGTAAGAAGAGCAATGGAAGGGTTCATTCCTGTAAGAAAAGGAACAAGAACAGTTGCCCCAAACATTGCCAACACATGCTGTAAACCAAGAATCAGTTTACCTTTTGTTGTAATTTCTGTCATTTTAAAATAACCTCCGTTAATGTTTTATATAAATTTAATTTTTTGATTCTTAATTTTCTATTACACCTAAAAGCTTTCCTGACTTAAATTCAATTACAGCTCTGCTGCTTCTGACAATGTTGCTTGTACAGATTGTTTCTCCCCTGTGAACCGTATATTTATTAAGAGGATATTCAAAACCTGTGAGAGTTATTTCTTCCACAACATCTGACATAGGAATAAAAGATATTGTTTTATCTTTGTGTCCTTCAATAATTGTTCCGCTGTCAGCTCTGAAGATAATCTCTTTTTCATCAGTAAAAATTATGTTATCGAATTTAAACAGAAGATTTAAATTCGTAAGCAGGTGGTCTGTTCTTCCTCCAAGTCCTCCCAGAACAATAATTTTATCAAAATCTTTTTTTACAAGTTCTGAAAGAATAAGTTCTCCGTCAGTAAAATTTTTTCTGGGATCAAATTTTATTACAGTGCTTCCTAAAGATTTTGCCCTCTCTACAAGAGAAAAATCTGTGGAGTCTAAATCTCCCCAGATTTCCAAAGGAACAACGCCGATATCAAGAGCATATTTGAGCCCTCCGTCAGCACAGTATATATATTTTTCATTTTTTAAAAGATTTTTGTAATAGGGGCTTTTGCTGTCCATAATTCCATTAAAAAAAACAAAAGCTGTTTTATTATTTTTATT
>UQXM01000225.1 GCA_900545035.1 uncultured Fusobacterium sp.
TAGCCGTCAGGAAGAGAATCATTTTTTATACTTGTTCCGTTATCCCAGCTTTTTCATTTTATCTCTCCTTTTTTCCAAAAATTATTTTTTAAAATTTTCTTGTTTATACCATTTCACAAATTTTTTTATTCCTTCCCCAAAATCTGTTTTTGGACTGTATCCAATAAGATTTTCTGCTTTTGAAATATTAGCATAAGTTTTGTTTACATCTCCCTGCTGAACAGGAAAATTTTTTATTTCTGCCTTTTTCCCCAATTCATTTTCAATAGTTTTTATCATCTCATTAAGTGAAATTGTGTGGGAATTTCCCAAATTTAAAATTTCATAGACATTGCTGTTTTTTAAAAGATAGTCCATTGATTTTAAAATTCCCTGAATAATATCATCTATATATGTATAATCACGGAAACTGTTCCCGTCTCCATATACAGATACAGGTTTTTCATCAAAAATAAGTTTTGTAAATTTATGAACTGCCAAATCGGGACGCTGTCTTTCTCCATATACTGTAAAAAATCTCAGCTGAAACATATCTGTTTTATAAAGAGTGTGATACACATGCCCTATTACTTCACAGGATTTTTTCGTAGCTGCATATGGAGAGATTGGAAAATCCACAACATCAGTTTCTTTAAAAGGAATTTTTTTATTATTGCCATATACAGAAGAAGATGAAGCCTGAATAAATTTTTTCACATTATATTTTCTGCACATTTCCAAAATGTTCATTGTTCCGCGAACATTTACATCTTCATATAAAAGAGGCTTTGAAAGAGAGGGACGCACTCCCGCCATTCCCGCAAGATTTATTACCACATCGGGATTTTCATCTGAAAAAATTTTTTCAAGAAATTCGTCGTCTCTTATATCTCCATAACAGATTTTATATTTTTTACTTTCAGCAATATCACAAAGAGCTTTAATAAGTTCATCTTTTTTTATTTTCGTGCTTTCTGTCACACTTTGAAAATCTCTGATAAGTTCTTTACTGTTTATACTTTCCAAAACATTTCTTATTTTTATTTTAAAATCATAAAAATCATTGAAATTATCTATGTTTACAACTCTATGGTTCAAAGATAGCAATTTTTCACACAGATGTGAACCGATAAATCCTGCTCCTCCCGTAACAATTATATTCATAATTTTTCCTCCTTTATTTTTTTCCTGATAAGCCATATATTTCTTGAATAGATAAAAATATTGGGAGCTTGTCCCAAAATAAATACAGGATCTTTTTTATAAACTGCATAAATAAGAAGAAGCAAACTTCCTCCAAAGCTGAACAACCAAAATGAAAAAGGTATCACGCTTTTCCCTGCTTTTTCACTGGCTATCCACTGAACTATAAATCTCATGGAAAACATTCCCTGTCCCAAAAGTCCCAGTGCCATAAAAAAATTTAAATTAAACATCTGTATCTTCTCTCTCTTCTATTTCATAATGAAGCATTCTTTTTTTCATCCACCGTACTGCAAATGCATCTTTCAGCCCTTTAAAAAGTCTGTTGAATACTCCGTATTTTGATTTTCCAAATTCTCTGTCATAGTGTCTTACAGGAATTTCTGTCACTCTGAAACCGTTCATTTTTGCCAGTGTAGGCAGAAATCTGTGCATCCCTTCAAAAAGATTAAAACTTTTTACAACCTCTTTTCTGAAAAGTTTTAACGGACAGCCTGTATCTTGTATATTATCCCCTGTAATAAAATTTCTTACTCCGTTTCCCACAAGAGAAGAAATTTTTCTTTTCAATCCGTCCTCTCTGGTTTCTCTTTTTCCGTTTACCATATGATAGTCATCAATATATGCCATAAGCACATAAATATCTTCCGGGTCTGTCTGCAAATCTGCGTCCATTGTTGCAACCAAATCCCCCGAACAAATTTTAAATCCGGCTGCAAGTGCCGCTGTCTGACCATTATTTTTTGTAAAATGATATACTTTGACATGCCCGTTTACAGCAGCCTCTCTGTCTAAAATTTCTCGGCTTCCGTCTGTGCTTCCGTCATCAATCAAA